>PFKD01000425.1 GCA_002784125.1 Flexibacter sp. CG_4_10_14_3_um_filter_32_15 | reverse complement strand
TTGCTAGGAAAGGACTATTTTAGATTTTATAAATGTCACTCATGTTAAGATGTTGTTATCAAAAATCCAACTACATTAACTCTTCTTCGTAAGTCTGAATTTATTCGTTATGTCGAACCAATGGGTTATGAGCCAAATGTAAGTGCAAGCAAAGCTCTCAATAAAGAACTTTCAAGTAGTGGCTGTGATGGAAGTAATCCAGATAATGGTTTGATAAACGAAGTAGATTATACCAATTTTACTCCAAATACAAAGGCTTCTTGGAATCATAATTTTCATAATGTTTCACAGGCTTGGAATACAGCTTCAGGAAGTGGAATAACGGCAATGATTATTGATACAGGTGTTAGTTTTGGACAAAATAATTATGGAAGTGAACTCAATCAAGGACTTTCGCAAGGAAGAACAATAGAAAAATTAGTAACACTTCCTCGTGATACATTTTGGGGAATTCCGATTGGAAGTCCTGAAACTCCAGACGACCCATGTGGACACGGAATAGCTATGACAGGAGTGTTGGGTGCGCCTCGTGGAACAGATGGAAATGCAGCAGGAATTGCTTACAATGCAAACTTAGTTACAGTTCGTGCAGCAGAAGATGTATTAATTGAAGGCTCTAGAGAATCAAAAGGTGTTTCTGATGCCTACGTAATTGCTGGTAATCGTGCTGATATTCGTGTTACAAGTATGTCTTTGGGACGAATCACAAATAGTTCTCAAATTGCTGATGCTGTTCGTTATGCTTACAATAGAAATGTATTGATATTCTGTGCTGCTGGAACTTCATTTGGCTAGTCTTCGGGTTGGTTTGGTGTTATTTTCCCTGCAACAATGAACGAAACAGTAGCTGTAACAGGTGTAAAAAACAATATGCAACGTTGTGGTAATTGTCATGACGGTTCGGCAGTTGATTTTGTAGTGGTAATGGAAAAAGCTTCAAATGGTCGTAAACCTCTTACACTTGCTATGTCAGGTGATGTTCCTGCAACGGTTGGAGGTTCGTCTGTTGCAACGGCTCAAACGGCAGGAATGGCAACTTTAGTTTGGTCTTCAAATCCAAGTCTTACAAGAAATCAAGTATTGAATAAACTCAAAGTTTCGGCAAGTAATTATCCAAATCGTAATTCAAATTTCGGTTGGGGAAAAATTGATCTGCAAAATGCTTTGACTGCATCGCCAAACTAAAATAGAATTTGTTATAATTTGAAACCTCCTCAAAAGATTCTTTATGGTTCTTTTGGGGAGGTTTTTGTTTTTGGATAAAGGTCAGTTAAACTGCAAACTTTTTGTATGTTTTATTTATTTGTATGTTATTTGAATATTAAGTATATTTGCTTACTATGAATAAAGACCTCTTACACTTGGCCATCGAAAATCTTGGCAAAAATTTATCTATTGATATCAAGTATGAAATCGAATATGAATTTTTGCAAAAAGATAATTATCAAATTGATGGAAAATTAGTATTCTTAAATGAAATACCTTTTAAAGAGTTTTCTATTGAAATGAAAAATAATTTGAGTCTTTCTGTTTTGTCTCATTTGATAAAATTAAACGAAAAAATAAATAATCTATTAGTTGTTTCTGATTACATTTCAAAACCACTAAAGGAAAAATTAAGACAAAAAAATATTTCTTATCTTGATGCAGCAGGAAATTTTTATTTAAAAAAAGAAAACCTATTTATCTATATAGAAACGAATAAAACCAATAGAAATAATTTTAAAAAAATAAATAAGGCTTTTTCTCCAGCAGGTTTGAAGGTAATTTATAATTTACTGATTGTCCCAAATTTACTTACAAAATCATATAGAGATATAGCAGAGCAATCTACTGTTTCGATACATACAGTTGGAAAAGTGATTAAAGAGTTATTGAGAGATGGATATATTATTAAGGAAAGTGAAAAGAATTATATTATTAGAGATAAGGAAAGATTATTTCAAGATTGGGTAACACTTTTTAATAAAGTTCTTAGACCAAAACTCAAACAGAAAAACTATGAAAGTCTTAAAAATAAGCAAGAATTGTTTGATTCTGTAAAACAAAATGATAAAATGGATAGTGTTGGAGGAGAACTAGCTGCACAAATTCTGACAGATTATTTAATTGCAGAAAATATTTATTTCTATACAGAAGATGCTTTTTTAGATATATCTAAAGAACATAGACTTATCCCTTCTGAAAATGGAAGTGTTAGGCTTATTGAAAAATTTTGGAAAAGTGAAAAATCAAGTAAACAACTTACAGTACACACTATCTTAGTCTATGCTGATTTGTTAGACAATCCTACTCCTAGAAATATAGAAACTGCTCAATTATTATTTCAGAAACACATAAAAGATTATGTCAAAACTACTTTATAATGCACTTCAAACTCCATCATTAAAAGAGGTTATAAATGATTTGAGAAAAGTTTGTAAAAAGTTAGAGATTGACTTTTTTGCAATAGGAGCATTAGCTAGAAATATTTGGTATTTATCAAATGAAAAAGAAGCTAGAGGAACAAGAGATGTAGATTTTGCTGTTTATATTCCAAATGAAAAGAGTTATCAAGATTTAAAAAAAGAACTAATAGAAAAGTATAATTATATACAATCTACTTCAAATTCCTTTTGTCTACTCTCTCCTCATAATGTAGAATTGGACTTACTTCCTTTTGGAGAAATTGAAAATGATGATAAAGTACAAATAGAAGGAAAAGGACTTACAACACTAAATTTAGATGGTTTTTTAGAAACCTACAAATTAGGAATAACAGAATTTGAGATAGAGAGTGAAAAACTAAAAATCTGCTCTCTTCCTGCTATTGTCTTATTAAAACTGATTTCTTTTGATGATAGACCAGAGGAAAGAATTAAAGATGCAAAAGATATAAACTCTATTTTGCTTCATTATCCAAGCATGGAAACTGATTTGATTTGGGATGAATATAATTTTTTGTATGACGGTGAAAAGTCTCATCAACAAGTAGGAATTGAAACATTAGGATATGAAATAGCAAAAATTATTGTGCAAGATGAAAAACTCACAAAAAGAGTAACTAACATTCTAAGAAAGGCAATTCTTAAACAATCAAGACTATCTATTCATATGATTGAAAATTCAGTAAAAGAAACGATAGAAGAGAAAATAAATTTGTTGAGTTATTTAGAATATGGAATAAAAGAAGGTGTTAAAAAGTAATTTTAATCATTAAGTTTTCATTCTCCAATCCCTATTTCCCAATTCCTACTTATTCCTTCAACTTCAAATAAATAGTTTTTCCTTTCTGAATTGCTCCTCCGGGGTTTAAAGACTGTGTCGTAATTCTTCCTTTTCCTTCAAAAGCGACTTTCATTCCTAAGTTTTCCAATAAATAAAGCGCATCACGAAGGCGCATTCCACGCACATCAGGCACAAGACTGGCAGCAGCTTGATTGTCTATCCACATTACGGTATCAGTAGCAACTTTGGTTTTTACCCATTCTTGAACGCTTTGATTTTGTGTTTTGATGCCTAATTGAGAACATACCAAATCCAAATCTGGACGATAACCGGCACGAATAAAAGGCAAACGCATGTGCAGACTATCCATTGAGTTTGGTTCAACTTCGGAAAGTGGTTTGTGTAGATAACGCTGATAAACAACATCTGAAACCTTACGAAAAACAGGTGCAGCTACTTCTGATGCGTAACGTTTATCTGTCTTTGGGTCATCAATAACGACAATACACGAATATTTTGGATTATCAGCAGGAAAATATCCAGCAAAAGAAGTATAATGGTCTTCGGTATATTCTCCATTTCTTACCTTTTCGGCTGTTCCTGTTTTTCCTGCAATTTGATAGGTTTTTGTATCAATTTTTTTAGCTGTTCCGTTTTCTACTGCGCCACGCAACATGGTCTGTAAAATCTTGACCGTTTTTTCTGAAATAGTTTGGTTATTCAAAATTTTAGCTTCAAAACTGGTTAGTGTTTTTCCTGCTTGGCGTGTCTGACTGACAATAATTGGCTCAACCATCACTCCATTATTTGCCACTGTATTATAAAAAGAAAGCGTTTGAAGAGGAGATAATTTGAGTTCGTAACCAATAGACATCCAAGGAAGTGTACTTCCACTCCACGAAGAATCAGAAGGTGATTTTATATAAGGTTGTGCCTCTCCAGCCATTTGAAAACCTAACGGACGACTAAGACCAAATTTTTTGAGATACTCAACATATTTCTCAGGATTTTTACGGAAATATTTCCAAATCAAAAGCGACATGCCAACATTCGATGATTTTTCAAAAACCTCTTGTACACTCAATTTTCCAAGTGCAGAAACATCACGCATAATGGCATCATCGTAATATTTATGAACGCCATCACCTGTCTGAACGCTATCGCCTAGTTTGACATGAGCTTCTTCATTTTCGAAAAGAGCAGCCATAGACATTAATTTAAACGTCGAACCCGGTTCGGCAAGTCCCATATCTCCGACAGCATAATTATTGTTTTCTACATACGAGCCGTTTGAATTTATTCCTAAATTGACAAGGGCTTTTATATGTCCTGTTGCTACTTCCATCAAGATAATTGAACCATAATCAGCTTTATATTGGTGAAGTGCATTTTGTAGAATTTGATGAACAGTATCTTGTAAATTTATATCCATCGTAGTTTGAATATCAATTCCTGGTTTGGGTCTAACTTGCGACATATCATCGACAGGTTTCCAAAAACCACCTGCAATAAGTTCGTATAATGCTTCTCCTGCAACGCCTTGTAATTCACTATTAAAACTATATTCCAAACCTCTACCATTCAGAGATTGAGTTGTATCCTCATCATTTACAAAACCAATAGTACGCCTTGCAAGTTCTCCAAAAGGCAGAAAGCGTCTGTCAGTTTGTTCATAAATAACGCCTCCTTTGTTCCTTCCTTCTCTAAAAATAGGAAATTGAGATAGTTTTTTATAGTTCTCGTGGTCAATGAGTTGTTTGCTAAGAATATGATATTTTCGTTTGTTTTTACGGTCTTCTCTCAAAAGATTCACATAATAACTAGGTTCTTGTTCTTTGAAAAACTTAGATAAAAGAATTCCTAAAGAATCAATTCCAGCCTCAAAAATAGAACTATCGGCTACTGTTGGGTCAATAGCGACACGATAAAAAGGCAAAGAAGTAGCCAAAAGACTGCCATCATCTGCCAAAATACTTCCTCTAGTCGGTTGTACATCACGCATTTCTACGCCTCTAGCTTTACTGCTCCATTTTTCGCCTTCTACAATCTGAATGTTCATCATTTTATAAACAATGACCAAAGCAACAAAAGTCACTATCAAAAAGGCTATTCGGACACGAGCGAGTATATATTTTCTTATTCCTGTTTTTTCTGCCATATTTTAACCAAGTTAGAATTTAGAAGTTAGAATTTAGAATTGTTTATTCAGAAATTCTTACTAATGGTTTTTCCCTTTCTTTTAAGCCCAACCGTTCGGCTTTTTTTGCTACTATTTGTCTTCTGCTATCATAGACATAACGAGTTTGGAGCGCATGATAATCAATTTGATATTCTTCTACTTCTTGACGAAGCTGTGTAACTTCTCGTACAACTCGTTCGGTATAATGACGATTTGCAATATAGATAATTCCGAAAAAAGAAACATATAAAACGTAAGGCATAATTCGGAATAAAAAACCTTGGTCGATGGTAAAATCCCATTCAGCTAGATTTCTCCAAAAGCCTCTTTTTGTAGGAATTTTGATTTCTTTTTCTTCCTCAACGTGTTTGAATGTATTTTGAATTTTTGCCATGTTATATACAAATTTAGATTTTAGAAGTCAGAAGGAATACAAAATATAACTTCAAAAATAAAAAATACTGTAACTGATTAGCGAGTGATTTATACGATGAAATTAGGATAATACAACTTCAATACAAATATATTTTGAAATTGTATTTTGGTTTACTTCTAAATTCTTATTTCTGAATTCTAAATTTATTTTTTCCCACATCCCTCAAACATTTGATTATCATACAGAAAAAAAGTGTGATAACTATAGTCTTTATCCGACATTCCGTCCGAACAGCCACAATCTACTGCTTTTTTGGCTATTAATTGAGCTGGTTTTCCGTCTTGGTCTTCTAAAAAGTAAGTCATAAAATATTCTATTGGTCTGCTTTCTGCGCCAAGAGGTTCTACATACTTGAAAGTTATAGAATCTAATCCATATTTGGAAAACAAAATTCCACTTTTACGAACTTCGGCACTCCAAAAAGGTTCAGTTCCAAAACTTTTGAATAAGACTTCATCTGTTCCTATTTTAATAGGTTCTTTTTTTACATTTATTTTCTCTGCTTGAGTTGTCTCTGTATTTGTAGAAACAGAATCATCTGTACTTGCGTGGCTCTTTGAAGGCGAATCACAAGCAAAACAGATAAATAATATAAATATAGGAATAATAAATTTCATAGTTTTTGAATAAATGAGAATACTAGGGTAAACGCACGAAACTTTTTATACTGCTTTCAGTATGTTTAAACACACTTTAACTATCAGAGTAAATTCAATTTGCAAAGTTA
>PFKD01000066.1 GCA_002784125.1 Flexibacter sp. CG_4_10_14_3_um_filter_32_15 | reverse complement strand
TAATGTAATAACTTGATAATCAATGTTTTATGTAATTATCAATTATCCATTTTAAATTAGCTTCGCTGCTTTGGCAGGTGTCCATTTACTTATAAATTGTGAATGGCTAAGTGGTAAAAGATAAGTCATTTATGATTTAATAAGGTTTTAATCTAAAAAGTTATATTTATTAGCCTAACATAATATATCATTTTAGAACTTTTATAAACTCTGTTTCGTAAAAGTTCTAACTGATTTTATTAGCTAATGACTTTTACCATAATCATTTTTTCTATGAAAATCAAACAGTATTCACTTATCGTAGCAGGAGTTGGATTGACGGCTCTTTTGGCTTTTTTGCCTAAAGGTGTCGTAAAAAATGATTCTGAGACTTCTGCCAACAAAGACGAAAGCGTTGTTTCGACTTCGTCTTCTCTTAACCAAGAAACTAGTCAAGAAAATACTCTTCCTAATGGACATAGCCAAGACGACGGTCACGACCATAGTAATTCTGCTTCAGAAGAAACTCAAGATGGTGCTACACAGCATTTAATGACGGTTTCAGAAGAAGACAAAGAATTATTAAATTCGGCTCGTAGTCTTTATTTTGAAGTTTCAAATAAGGCAAATGTAAGTCATAATGATAAACATCAAGCCTTAGAAAACTTTGTTGAAAAACTCAAGAAAATAAGTCTTTTTGATAGTGCAGCATACTATTTGGCGATTGAAGCAGAAGAAAATCCAACTTTAGGACACAATCTTGCAGCAGCAGACGCTTATTATGAAGCCTCTGTGTTTGCTATCCATCCAGCAAAAGCAAGTGCAGCTTCTGCAAAAGCACAGAAATATTATGAGTTGGTTTTGAAAGAAGACCCCAAAAATACAGACGTAAAGGCACAACTAGCCATGACGTATGTAACGACAACAAACCCAATGCAAGGAATTGCGATGCTTAGAGAGGTGTTGGAGGAAAATCCAAATCATATCAAAGCAACAGAAAATTTGGGATTACTTTCTATTCAATCTAGGCAGTATGATAAAGCAGTTGTTCGCTTTGAGAAATTGGTTCAACTTACTCCAAATGACGTTTCGGCTCATTTGTATTTGGGAGTGAGTTACAAAGAAACAGGTGCAAAAGAAAAAGCTAGAAAAGAGTTAGAGTTTGTCTTTGACAATGCAACTGACCCAGCTTTGAAAGAAGCTGCTAAAGAGTATTTGAAAGGACTTTAGAGAATGGTCGCTCGTTGGGGATACGAGTAACGGTAGTTTTTATCATTTACTCTTTTTGTTACAAAATAATTTTTCATTTTGAATGACAAATTGACCATTGCTCGTGTCCTCAAGAGCGATTCTCAACCAAATAGGACAAATTTTTATTAATAGTATGATTTTTGCACTATTTATAGTATCTTTGCCAAAATTAGGTGTAGTCAGCAAAATCAATAAAATTGACTTTCTCACTATTTTTGAGTAACTTACTAGTTGTATTAATTATCTTAGTAAGAAATTAGCTTAAAAAATGCCTTATATGATTTAGTTTTCAGAATTTGTTTTTGAAAGATGGCAAAGTCAGCTAAATCAACCTTATATTATTTGACTTATATAGTAAATTGGTTTTTTATAAAAATTTTATAAAAAATAAAATCATTTATTAATAATCATATTTCAAAATTATTTTAATCATTTAAATCAATAACATTATGCCTTGCGGAAAAAAACGTAAAAGACACAAGATTGCTACTCACAAACGTAAAAAACGTCTTCGTAAAAATCGTCATAAGAAAAAATAACTGACACTCTCTACAAAAGCAGATACTATTTATATGCAGATTCTTTCTGTAAATAATCGTATCTGCTTTTGGTATTGAAAAGCGTTTGTGGCAAAATGTAGCAAACACTTTTAAGAAATAATTACGAATTAAAAATTACGGATTGCGATTATAAAATTTATAATTTGAATATCTCTAATTTATATACGTTTTTTTTCTAATGTATTTATGAGTTTTTTATTTTTATCAAATCTTGTGAATTACAAAATTTGTGTTTTTTACAAACACAGCCATAAACGAAGCAAAGAATCTTCCTAACCGAGTTAAGGCGCAGGTTAGTTTAGATGAATTATTCAACTAATCGAATTACGAATGTGAGTAACGAATTAGTAATTAATGCCACTCCTGAAGGAGGGCGAATTGCGCTTTTGCAAGATAGAAACTTAGTAGAGTTTCATCACGATGAGGGAAATCATCAGTTTTCAGTAGGAGATATGTATTTAGGAACAGTAAGACGTATTGTTCCGGGCATGAATGCAGCTTTCATAGACATTGGATATGAAAAAGACGCATTTTTGCATTATTTGGATTTAGGTCCAAATGTAAGTTCTTTGATAAAATATACGAAGCAAGTACGCAGTAATAACCCAAAAAATGGCCAGCAAGATTACAAGTTTACTAATTTTCAGTTGGAAAAGCCAATAGATAAGCTCGGTAAAATGGGTGATGTCTTGAAGCCAAATCAACTCGTTTTGGTACAAGTAGTCAAAGAACCAATTTCAACAAAAGGACCTCGTTTGTCGTGTCAGCTTTCATTAGCTGGTAGATATTTGGTTTTAGTTCCTTTTGATGAGCGTGTTCTTATTTCTCGTAAAATTACTAGCAAAACCGAACGCCGTCGTCTTCAACGCCTTATAGATTCTATCAAACCAGAAGGTTTTGGTGTCATTGTAAGAACAGTTGCAGAAGGAAAAGATGTAGCAGAACTCGACAGAGATATGAGTACACTTTCTGATAAATGGCGTGGAGGAATGGCTAATCTTGTTAAGGCAAAGCCTAGAGATAAAGTAATTGGAGAAATTAGCAAAGCAACTTCAATGCTTAGAGATCTCCTAAATGAGAGTTTTGATAGCATTACGGTAGATGACTCAAATACGTATGATACCATAAAGGAATATATTCACAACATTGCTCCCGATAAAGAACGCATCGTAAAGATGTATAACGGACGAGGCAAAATTTTTGAAACCTTTGGTATAGAAAGACAACTCAAACTATTATTTGGGAAAACGGTAAGTTTGCCAAGTGGTGGTTATTTGGTTATCGAACATACAGAAGCTCTGCACGTTGTAGATGTAAATAGTGGTAATAAATCGTCTTCAGAAAACGACCAAGAAACTACTGCACTTAAAGTCAATATGGAAGCTGGAGCAGAAGTCGCACGTCAGTTGCAACTTCGTGATATGGGAGGAATTATTGTTATTGACTTTATTGATATGCGAAAAATAGAGAATCGTCGTGCCTTGTATGAACACATGAAAAAAGTCATGCAGACCGACCGTTCGAAATTTACTATTTTACCACTTTCTAAGTTTGGATTGATGCAAATTACACGTCAGCGTGTGCGTCCCGAACTAAACATTGCAACTAGAGAAATTTGCCCTTCGTGTAACGGAACAGGTAAAATTTCGGCATCTATTGGTGTAGCTGAAGCTATTACGCATAAGCTAGATTATATTTTAGGCAAACAAAATGAGAAGAAAGTTACTATTGCTTTACACCCTTATTTATATGCTTTTTTTACAGCAGGATTTATTTCCGAACGTATGAAATGGTTTTTTAAATATTACAAATGGGTAAGCCTAGTAAAAGATTCTTCTTTAGCTCTCACACAGCATCATTTTTATAATGCCAATGGAGAAGAAATAGAAATGGGATAACCCATTTTAAGAAAACTTACAAAGTAAATTGAGTAGTCGTTTATTTTTCTATAAATAAACATAAATAAACTACATTAATTCACTTTTATTCATAAATAAGACAACTAAATGTCGACTACTTAGAGAACTAAAGACTTAACAAAAGAGAATATTTCCCTCTCCTTTTGTGCAAAAGCAAGAAAAACCTTAGCCAACGGAACGGCTAAGGTTTTTTTTTGTTCCATTGTCCCATCTAATATACCGTCAAACACAGGCGAATCAGTTGATTCAATTACAGTAAAAGAAGTAAGGCAGAAAGGGAATTACTTTACCAATTACAGAGTTTGATAAAAAAGAAGCACAACGAAATACTCTTTTGACAAAACAAGAGGAAGTTTTGAGTGGAAAAAAGATTATTAGATTTGACAAATGTAAGATGCTCATCAAAATATAACTGTTGGAGTTTTATTTTTGATAAAATACAGAAATTTTAAAATTTGATAAATCAAATTACTACGTTCAAATTATGTAGCGACTTGATTTATCAAGTTGGGTTTTTAAAATTTCATAAAAAAACACACTCTTCAACTGAAAAGTGTGTTTTTGATAGGTTTTCCCCAAGATAATTTTCTAATTTTCACAATGGGATTCTTAACTAGACTTTTATAACATTATTTTCTACATCTGATTTTTTTTAATTAAGAAGGTCAGAGAACTTTTAATATATAAAAGATATTCCCCAATACTTTTCTATACGTTTCTTTTTTTTGAGTACTCGTCCCCTTAAAACTTTCCTCAAATAGAAAAAGAAACATTCTCTGACCTACTGCCTGTTTGAAATTGTAGTATCTCCAAACGAAGGACTTACTATATCCCCTTATACTACTTAATGTCAAAAAGTGCTTGAAAATGACAACATGTTTCGAAAATAATTTAAAGAATTTGTAATTTTGTTTGTAAGTTGTTGATTATTAGTGCTTTATGTGTGTAAATTATTTTTGAGAAAAATAGAAAATAACTTGATTATTCTTAATAAGTGTTAATTTTTAATTACCTTGTAGGAGAGTGCCAATGATATAGAGTATTACCATTTCAATTCAACTTATAGACTATAAATGGACGCTATGAATAATTAGCTTTGCTAATTTCACAACTCACAATTTATTATTCATAATTGTTTCTTAGTCCGTATATTTGTTTTTATAAATTTGTATTTAAAAATCTTTACACTCAAAATTACATAAAACTATGAAATTCAGAGCAGAAATTGACGTAATGCCACTTAAAGAAATTTTAGACCCACAAGGAAAAGCCGTAAAATTAGGTTTGGATAATTTGGGTGTAAAAGAAGTTCATGACGTAAGAATTGGAAAACATATTCAATTAGAAATCGAAGCAAAAGATAAAGCTGAAGCAGAACAAAAAGTAGAATTAGCGTGTAAAAAATTATTAGCTAATTTGATTATGGAATTCTATGAATATAAAATCTTTGAAGCTGAAATGGCTTAGATTCTTTGTATGCAAATAATTATGAACCGTTGGTAATTTTTATTATCGACGGTTTTTTCTTGTAAAGAATTGTTAATGAAAAGCCTTACAACTATACATATATTTTGATATAATTAAACAAAAAAGCTATTGAATCAGAATTTGTATTTTTTCTAAACAAAAAACCATAAAAATAACTTAGCTAGTAATAATTATTTTTTTGAACAGGCGAAAAGAAATTTGACTTAGTTCAGTATTCATTTGATGAGAATTTTGAATAATTAAAAAATAAAGATTTATACCTAATTAGATAAAATAATGCTACCTCTTTTTCCTCTTAGCTTAATTGTTTTTCCAAACGAACCTCTTAATTTACACGTTTTTGAGTCTCGTTACAGACAGCTTGTTTTAGATTGTCTAGAAAATAAACAAACCTTCGGAATTCCTCCTTTTTTGAATGAAAAACTACAAGATTATGGAGCTGAAATAGAATTAATAGAAATTGCACGAAGACACCCAGATGGAAGAATGGACATCAAAACAAAGTGCGTGGGTGCTTTTAAGGTTCTTACATATTCCAATCCTGCACCTAACAAACTCTATGCAGCAGGCGAAATTGAACGAATTATACATACTGATAACGCTACTTTTTTGGATAGAGAAAAGGTAATTACTCAAGTTACAGAGCTTTGGAAACTCGTAAAAGCAAATACAGATTTGCCTCCTGAAACCGAGTTTTTATCTTTCAAAATTGCTCACAAAATCGGACTTTCTTTAGAACAAGAATATGAATTATTAGGAATGACAGATGAAATAGAGCGTTTGGAACTCATAATGACACATTTAGACCATATTATTCCAATCATTAGAGAAGTTGAAAGAACAAAAGAAAGAATCAAAATGAACGGACATTTTAAGAATTTTGATGAACTGAATTTTTGATTTTTGTTATTAATTTTCTCTAAATCCTAAATTACATTTTTGTAGTTTAGGATTTTTTGTTTTTAAATGTCATTCCCCACCCTAAATTAAAAAAAGCCATGTTTAAATAAATTATCATTTAATTGATAATAAATTGTATTTTAGCTGTGTAGCTGCGAAATGTTTGTAGAAAAAAACATCAAACAGAAATTTCAAGCTGCGTAGCTGCGTAATATCATAATTTAAGACATAGATAAAAATAGCAATATTACGCAGCTACGCAGCTCTATGAAATAAAATTAAAACTGTATGACTACAAATATTGCACAGCTACGCAGCTAAACAGCTACTAACCTTAAATATTTCTATTTAATATTGCATTGATACAATTATTAAATAATACCAAAATTTTGAATAAAAGGGTGGGGGAATGACAGTTTTAAATGATAACTACAATTTTTTGCTATTGCTTGTGTCCTCCACAAGTCCTATTGCAAAAAAAATAAATCTACTTTCTCACAAATTTAATTGATTCTTATCTATTTCTAAATCATTTTTAGTACATTGATAGGGTAAACGCACGAAAAAAAAATTGTACTCGTTTAAAGCAAATCAAGCTAGTTTTTAACTTTGTAAATTGAAT
>PFKD01000253.1 GCA_002784125.1 Flexibacter sp. CG_4_10_14_3_um_filter_32_15 | reverse complement strand
GAACAAAATAGAAAATACATTTTAAAAATACCTACTAGTGATTTTCCACAAAAATTGTCAGATAACCAAAATTGTTTAAAACTAGATATTGAAATAAACATTTTTTACAGACATAAAATATGACTACTTTAAGTGATGATGATTTTTGGAAAATTATGATGTTGATTTTTGGAAAAATGGATGTGGTCACTTTGTAAATATAATTCCTTATTTTTTTCAGTATTTGAATCAGTACATAGAATAGACTTTATGGATAAAACAGGCTACGAATATTCTACTGATATATTTTTTGTGGTTTTAGATTTTTTTGGTAGGATATTTATTTCTATTGGAATTTTTGAGATTGTGCTTTCATTTAGAAAATTTGTTAGAACTTAATTTATCTATCTAGCGCAAGATAGAATCTTGCACTAGAATACACCTCCTCCTTTTTAGAATCATTCTAATTAATATCCATAAATTGATAATTTGCTTAGTTGTGCGTAATTTCCTAGTTTAAACAAATTGGGTGCGTTTGGTTGCTCAAGACGGAACAAAAACTAACAAAAACACGCATTCACAAACCAATTTTTATACTATTCTTGATGTATTCTAACTATTTTTTAAAATTTGAGTTAGTGTACTATATATTTGAAATTCTTTTACTTTTAAATAAAAAAACAAACAAATGGCTCTTTACGATTTAGATATGATGAAAAAAGTCTATGCACAACTTAAAAGTCGTGTAGATAAGGCAAGAGAAGTAGTGGGCAGACCACTCACTTTATCAGAGAAAATTTTATACAATCACCTTTGGGACGGAGAAGCTACAACGGCATTCAAACGAGGAGAAGATTACGTAGATTTCGCACCAGACAGAATTGCCTGTCAAGATGCAACAGCACAAATGGCGTTATTGCAGTTTATGCAAGCAGGAAAAGATAAAGTTGCCGTTCCTACAACAGTTCATTGTGATCACTTGATTCAAGCAAAAGAAGGTGCTACAAAAGATTTAGCCTTTGCAAACAAAACAAGTTCAGAAGTATTCGATTTTTTATCTTCTGTTTCTAATAAATATGGTATTGGATTTTGGAAACCTGGGGCAGGTATTATTCACCAAGTGGTTTTAGAAAATTATGCTTTCCCTGGTGGAATGATGATTGGTACAGATTCTCACACCGTAAATGCTGGTGGACTAGGAATGGTTGCTATTGGTGTGGGTGGTGCTGATGCTGTTGATGTAATGGCAGGAATGCCTTGGGAATTGAAATTTCCAAAATTAATCGGTGTAAAATTAACTGGTAAATTGTCAGGTTGGTCTGCACCAAAAGACGTTATTTTGAAAGTAGCTGGTATCCTTACTGTAAAAGGTGGTACAGGTGCTATCGTTGAGTATTTTGGAGAAGGCGCAAAATCTATGTCTTGTACAGGAAAAGGAACTATCTGTAACATGGGCGCAGAAATTGGAGCAACAACTTCTACTTTTGGTTACGATGAATCCATGGAACGTTATTTACGTGCAACAGGACGTGATGCAGTAGCAGATGCAGCTAATGAAGTAGCAGATTATTTGACAGGAGATGACGAAGTATATGCAAATCCAGAGAAGTATTTTGACCAAGTTATCGAAATTGATTTGAGTACATTACTGCCACATATTAATGGTCCTTTCTCTCCAGATTTGGCTTCTATGGCAGGTACAGATGTGAAGCAAAAAGCTGAAGCAAACGGCTGGCCCTTGGACGTAGAATGGGGACTAATTGGTTCTTGTACCAACTCTTCGTATGAAGATTTATCAAGAGCTGCCTCTATTGCAAAACAAGCTGTGGATAAAGGAATCAAAGTAAAAGCTGAGTTTGGAATCAATCCAGGTTCTGAACAAGTACGTTTTACGGCTGCTAGAGATGGTTTGCTGGGTATTTTTGAAGAATTGGGAGCTACTATTTTTACAAATGCTTGTGGCCCTTGTATTGGTCAGTGGGCTAGATATTCTGACCCTAAAAATGCACCTAAAAACTCTATCGTTCACTCGTTCAATAGAAATTTTGCCAAACGTGCAGATGGAAATCCAAATACACACGCTTTTGTAACTTCTCCTGAGTTAGTTGCAGCCATTGCCATTTCTGGTCGTTTGGATTTTAATCCAATGAAAGATACAATTAAAAACAAA
Source organism: Flexibacter sp. CG_4_10_14_3_um_filter_32_15 (assembly GCA_002784125.1). Taxonomy (GTDB): domain Bacteria; phylum Bacteroidota; class Bacteroidia; order Cytophagales; family Bernardetiaceae; genus Bernardetia. The sequence goes on along the minus strand of PFKD01000253.1, from coordinate 4,593 downwards.
AAAGGCGAAGACGTAATGTTTGATGCCCCAACAGGAGATGAATTGCCTTCAAAAGGATTTGACGTGGAAGATGCAGGTTTTCAAGCTCCTGTTGAAGACGGTTCTAAGGTAAGCGTTGTTGTCGACCCAAATTCAGAAAGATTACAATTATTAGAGCCTTTTGCACCAATTGGTTCTGAAATCAAAAATGCAAAATTATTAATCAAAGCCTTCGGAAAATGTACGACTGACCACATTTCTATGGCGGGCCCTTGGTTGCGTTTCCGTGGACATTTAGATAATATTTCTAATAACTGTCTTATCGGTGCTGTAAATGCGTTCAACAAAGCAACTGACAATGTTAAGAACCAACTTACAGGCGAGTACGGTGCTGTTCCTGCTACGGCTAGAGCATACAAAGCTGCTGGCGTTCCTTCTATCGTTGTGGGCGACCATAACTACGGTGAAGGTTCTTCAAGAGAACACGCTGCGATGGAACCTCGTCATTTGGGAGTTGCTGCTGTAATTGTAAAATCGTTTGCACGTATTCACGAAACAAACCTTAAAAAACAAGGTATGTTAGGTCTTACTTTTGCTAATGAAGCAGATTATGATTTGATTCAAGAAGACGATACATTCACTTTCACAGACTTGAAAGAGTTTGCTCCAAACAAGCAGCTTACTTTAGAAGTAACTCACAAAGACGGCTCAAAAGATACTATCAAATTGAATCATACCTATAATGCAAGTCAGATTGCGTGGTACAATGAAGGTTCTGCATTGAATTTGATTAAGAAAGAAAATGCAGCTTAATTTTTTAGTTAAGTAGTTCATTTTTTTATAAATTTAAAGAAGGCAAGTTCAGAAATGGACTTGCTTTTTTGTTTGGAACTACTTGAGCTTATTGGTAAATGATTTTTATGATCTATATGATGAATGAAGATAAATACAATGAAAAACTTCTTTTTTTATGATAAAATGACTATTATTAATTGATTTTTACAACTCTGTATTTTCATTAAAAAGTATTCGTATTAATCTTCATTCTATCATAAAAATCATATAGATCATTAACCAATAAGTTATAGTATTTGTATTATTCATTCAAAAAAATATCCCCACAAACTACCCTTATCTTAAATTAATAAGTCTAGCAGACAATTTAATGCCTGATTGCTAGTAAAGAGTTATTCCATAGTATTTTTAAATCTTACGTTTTGCTTATCTCATTACTCTGCAACTCGTTTCAACTCAAAGTTAATTTATGATTGCAGATGCAGAAGTAAACAAACCTAAGCCTATTTTCTTAGAAGAAAAACAAGAAAAATTAGTGTTATTTAATGATGATAAAGATACCAAACTGGCGATTCTAGCATTAGAGGAAGGTAAATTTGTATTAATATCGGAACTTTACAGCCATGGATTGTTATTATTGAAGGCGTTACATACACACCTAAAAACTACATTACCAAACAAATCCTTTAAAGAACAACGTAATTATCGAACGCAATATCATAAGCTATCCAATCTTATTTTGATGGAAATTGTAGCTCATGAATTGGTAGTCAAAAAATCGCCTCAAATTGGTTGGTTAGAAAAATTATATCCAAAAACGAGTGACTTTTTACTTACTTTTCCTCAAATACAAGGATTAAATAGTGCGTGGCAATGGTACAAAAATGGAATTTCTATTCCTGTTTTGAGGAACAAAATACACCCTTATTATGGCACTTATTTTCCTACTCGTTTTGACCATTTGATTCTTTTTGATAATTGGCTAAAACGCTATGAAGGCCCAAAAAAAACAGCGATAGAAATTGGAGTGGGAAGTGGTGTACTTTCTTTACAATTAGTACAACATGGGTTTCAAAAAGTTTTTGGAACAGATATAAATCCGAATGCCATTGTTGGACTCAAAGAATTTATGGGAGAAACAAAACTCTCTAGGAAGATAGAATTAGATTTGGGACACCTTTTTGGAAAATGGGAAAAACAAACCGAACTTATTGTTTTTAATCCTCCTTGGTTACCAAAAATGAGCAGTCAAGAAAAACACGACGAAGCAATTTATTATGATAAAAATCTGTTTTCTAACTTTTTTAAAGAAGCGCAAAAAAGACTTTTACCAAAAGGGAAAATTGTGATTTTATTTTCAAATTTAGCTAAAATAACAAACGTTACAAAAAAACATCCAATAGAAAACGAACTAGAAAAAGGAGGACGATTTAAGCTAGAAAAGTTTCTGACAAAGAAAGTAAAAGCCGCTTCTGAAAAAACAAAACGAGATCAACATTGGCGTTCTGATGAAGAAGTTGAGCTTTGGGTTTTGGTTCATAAGTAAGATTTTTGATTACCTCATCACTTTTCTAATCAAATTTACGATGCCACGAATAATGGTATTTTCTGTATAATTTTCTTTTTGCGTAAGAAGAATTAAATCATCAAGCATTTCTCTTGAAGGTAAAATCAAATCGTTTTCCATTATTTTTAGAGTTTCTAGAGCTATATTTTTGTTTTTTTGAAGTATGGACTCTTTTAATTTTTCGTACATAAGGTCGATTAATTGAAACTTGCCTACTTTGTTTTTTATTTCAGAATAATCAATTTGTGATTTGTTTTTGGGTAAATCAAAATCAATAATATTATTTCTCAAAACCAAAACGGTAGCGTCGTCAGTTTGATAATCTTGGTAATAATGGAGTAATTTTGAAACGGATTCATTTAGGTTTACAGAATGAAAAATATTCAATATATCGTGTTTAAAAGTGGAAGAACAATTATAAAAGCCGTCTGTTGCAAGTAGAATTGTATCGCCAGAGTTAAATTCGCCGTTTTGAGGAACTACTTTTACATTCGATAATCCAAAAACGTTTGTCAGTCCCGAACGTGTAACGGTATAGCCTCCAGACAAAATTAATTTTCCATTTTTATCTCTAACATTTACGTCTTTTATATCATCAGAAGTAAGTTGAGTAATCTGATTGTCTTTCGATATTTTGTAAATTCTGGAATCTCCAACATTAATAAAATGCAAAAAATTGGTTTCCCTATTCCAAACGGCTGCTACAAGTGTGGACATCATTCCCTTGCAGGTATCAGGTGCATTACTTACCGAAGTATCCACCTTTGTACAAATATCAATTAAATCATTCGCCTCAAAATTATCATGATTATCACAATTATCGTTAATTTTTTCTTCAATCACTTCAATAAACTTCTCACAAGTAGTCTTGGAAGCCAGCCAATCACAAGGTCTTGAACCCACGCCATCGGCAACAACCAAAACAATAAATTTATCTTGAAAAGTTTTGTGTAGAAAATAATCGCCACATTTACTTTTGTCTTTTTTAGTTTGTGCTATTCCAAAAACGTCAAATTGATTGTTCATGTATTGATGGTTTTTTGTTGAAAATAATCTAAAATAGAAAGCACCATTTTTTAAAAAAAGGTGCTTTAAAAGTAAAAACAGTAAGTTTTATTTATTCATCAAAGTTGATTAATCCAAATTCAAAAACAGTATAATGTGGCATCCAACACTCCGAATATTGCCTTCCTACTTCGTGTCCATTTTTGCAGGCGATATTCATCCCTTTACCATCAAGTCCACAACAACCAATACTAAAATCTGGATGAATTTTAGAGTTAATCAAGTCATTATTACTTACGATTATTGAACCTTTGGGTTCTCTAGAATATTTTTTATCACTAATAAAATAATATCCTTTTTCGATAACATTTGTACCACCTTCATTACTGTTATCTAATTTACGTCCATTTCTTAATTCTGTCAATTCATTGGTTACGGCTAAATCACAGTCTTTACACTTGATAGTCATTTTTTCACTCATAAATCGTAGTAGGTTTAAGTACGTTTTGTAAAAATTGAAGGATTGATTGTTAAAGTAGATTTTTGGGCAAACTAAAAAACACCATCAGTTCTAATAAAAGAACGAATAATGTTTATGAAATACAAAAAATAAAAAGGATTAGTTCAAAATATAGAAAACTCTGATTTTGTAGTAAAATCTTCCAAAAATCGGATTCCTTTATAGGAGTTTCCTTTTTTATTTAGTTTTGGACTCCAAACAGCAATCGTATATTGATTTGGGTGAACAGCTATTTCCTCCTTCAACGCCACTTTTGCTAAAAATAAAAATGCTTCTGAAAGTTCTTGACAATTCATTTCTAATGAGCAAAGGTCAAAATAGAAATCCAAAACCTCCGTGGGGTCATTTTCAATATTTCCGAAAGATTTAATGAAATTACATAAAGCTACATTTCGAAAACCTATTTCTTTTTCTGACGAAGCCACTTCAGTCGAATAATGTAGGTTTGAATTATTAGAAAGACTTCTCACAAAAGACAAAAAATCATCTTTTGGACTTTCTAAATTACTAATCAAAATATCTGAAATTACGATTGCACCAGCATTGATAAATGGATTTGTAACTAGTCAGTTAGGTAAAATGCTTGATAATCAGCAACAGATACTTGTGCATAAACATTTTGAATGGAGAGTTAATATGAGTGACATTTATAAAATCTAAAATAGTCCTTTCCTAGCAACAGAGTTGCGTAACCTTTGTAGAATGATAATAAAAAATAAATTTCAAA
>PFKD01000408.1 GCA_002784125.1 Flexibacter sp. CG_4_10_14_3_um_filter_32_15 | reverse complement strand
AGGGTTAGTATATTCTAAAATAGCTAAATCCACAGGATTTTGATTAAAAAATAGTAAAGTCAAATTTAGCTAAAAATTTTAGTATTTTGCATTTTATTTTTTCAATTACTGTACTTGCTTTTGTTTTAATATTTATGTCTGATAGTCGTCAGTTTCAAGTAGCTTTATCGCTTTTGCCTCATGTAGGCGCAAAAACAGCTAAACTTTTGATTAGTTATTGTGGTTCTGCTGAGGAAGTTTTTAGTGTTTCTCCTTCCAAAATTCTGAAAATCCCAAATGTGGGACGGCAAATAGCTAATTCTATAAAAGAAAACAAAACAGAAGTTTTACATAAAGCTGAAAAACAATTAGCCATTGCCGAAAAGCAAGATGTAAAAATATTGATTTATACAGACAAAGATTATCCCAAACGTCTTCTAAGACACGAAGATTCGCCTTATATTTTGTATTACAAAGGAAATGCAGATTTGAATGCTCAAAAAACGGTTGGAATTGTAGGAACACGAAAAGCAACAGAGTACGGAAAAGAAATGACGCAAAAAATAGTCAGAGATTTAACTAAATATAACCCCTTGATAGTGAGTGGTTTGGCTTATGGAGTTGATATTTTTTCACATAGAGCAAGTCTTGAAAATGGCTTAGATACGATTGGCGTGATGGCAAATGGATTGGATAAAATTTACCCTGCCGTCCATAAAAATACTGCCTTCGAAATGATTGATCAAGGAGGACTTCTGACAGAGGAATGTTTTGGAACTACGCCAGATGCTCCTCGTTTTCCCCAGCGCAACCGAGTAATTGCAGGGCTTTCAGATGTTTTGATTGTGGTGGAAGCTGCTGCAAAAGGGGGCGCACTCATTACGGCTCACATTGCAAATGCCTATAATTGTGAGGTTTTTGCAGTTCCAGGGAATCTGAATTCGGCAAGTTCAGCAGGTTGTAATCGTCTTATTCGCAATCACCATGCTCATATTTATACGGCAGTTGAAGATATTGAGTATATTTTGAAATGGGATTTGGACGAGCAAAATATTCCACCTATTAAAAAAACAACTATTCAACTCACTATGGAAGAACAAATTATTATCAATAAATTGGAAGAAGTTGGAGGAACAATGGCAATCGATAATCTTTCAATCAAAACACAAATATCACTTGGAGAGCTTGCAGGGCAATTATTGATGATGGAAATGAAAGGAATCGTTAAGGCTTTACCAGGGAAACAGTTTAAGGTTATAAGCTAAAATTAGATTTTTCCCATAAAATTAGCAATTTGTTGAAAAATAAAGCTATTTTTGTAATTATCTTCTTAAAACGGTATCAGAAATTAGTATGGATTTTATAACAATAGACTTCGAAACTGCCAATTCGTATAGAAATAGTGCCTGTGAAATAGGACTTACCTTTGTCAAAAATAGTCAAATCGTAGAAACAAAATCGTGGTTGATTCGCCCAAAAATCAATCGTTTTGACCCAATGAATGTTTCTATTCACGGTATTACGGCTGCTGATGTTTGGGAACAACCTCGTTTTGACCAGCTTTGGAAATCGGAATTAAAGGATTTATTAGAAAACCAATTTTTGATAGCACATAATGCTAGTTTTGATTTTTCAGTTCTTCGTAAGACGCTAGACCATTATGATTTGCCTTACCCTGATTTGTCTTATTCGTGTAGTTATTTGTTTGCCAAAAAGATTTGGACTCAGATGCCTCGCTATGATTTGAAGACACTTTGTAACCAAAATGAAATTTATTTTCGTCATCACAGAGCAGGTTCTGATGCAGATGCAACGGCACAATTAGCCATAAAAGGTTTTGAAAAAATGAACGTTACGTGTCAGCAAACCTTTTCTGAAAAGCTAGAAATCACAGTTGGAAAACTTTTTAAAGGTGGTTATATTCCCTCTACCAATCATAAAAAAGTAAAAAGAAAAACACCATATTGAAATCTAATGTCAGTAAAAGTTGTTTAAATCATTTTTTTACTAAATAGGACTTTCGTAATTTTAAAAAATAACTGAATTTTATTTTTCAAAAACGGTATTTATGTAGGGACAATGCGTGCATTGTCTCTACTAGAATAAAAATAACAGAATAAAATTTCGTTCCATAAACAATTTGCGAAAGTCCTAACTAAAAATCAATTAAATTTGTTCTTGAATTAATAAATAATCAATATTAAAATCAGTTATTTTTCATGAAGCAACTTTCCTTAGAAAATCTCAACAGAATTGGAATAAAAGAATTTAAAGAACAAAAAAAACAACCTATTGTTATTATTTTAGATAATGTCAGAAGCGCACACAATGTAGGTGCAGCTTTCCGAACTTCTGATGCTTTTTCTATTGAAAAAATTGCCCTCTGTGGCATTACAGCCAAACCTCCACACCGAGAAATCCAAAAAACAGCTCTAGGAGCAACCGAATCGGTAGAATGGGAATATTTTGAAACAACCAATGAAGCCATTGATGTTTTACGCAGTCAAGGCTATTCTATTTTTGCTATCGAACAGACAACTGAAAGTCAGAAATTAAATATATTTTTACCAAAAAAAGAAACAAAATATGCCTTTGTTTTTGGTAATGAAGCCTTTGGTGTAGATGCAGAAGTTTTGCAAAATTGTGATGCTGCTTTAGAAATTCCACAGTTTGGTACAAAACATTCTCTCAATGTTTCGGTAAGTTTAGGGATAATTCTTTGGCATTGTACCGAAAAAATGAATATATTTAGTTGAAGTTTTAATAGATTAGCAAATAATTTAATTGAGCCTTAACGGTTAAGCCATAAAAAAGAATTTTGATAAAATGTCTGATATACTAACTAATTCCAATTTACTTTCTGATACAGAAACAGAAATAAACACCAAATCTAAGAAAACCTCTTCTATTCTTTATGTAGATGATGAGGAGAGTAATTTGCGTATTTTTAAAAGTTCATTTAGAAGACATTATACCATTTTTACGGCTATTTCTGGTAAAGAGGGGTTAGAAGTTTTAGAAAATAATGATATTCAACTTGTTATTTCTGACCAAAAAATGCCAGAAATGACAGGCGTAGAGTTTTTAGAACGAGTGGCTGAAAGTTTTCCAAATACAGTTCGTATTATCTTGACAGCGTATAGTGATACGGAAGATATTATGCGAGCTATCAATAAATGTGGAATTTTTAGGTATTTGGTAAAGCCTTGGAATAAAGATGAAATGCTTTTGACGATTGATAAAGCCCTAGAAACGTATTCTTTGCGTACCGAAAACAGACAATTAGTAAAAGCCTTAAAAAGTGCAAATGAAGATTTGGAAAGCAAAGTAAAAGAGCGTACTTCCGAACTCATGTCGACAAATGAAGACTTAAAAAGAGCAAAAGAACAAGCCGAAGCAGCCACAAAAACAAAAGAACAGTTTTTGTCGACGATGAGTCACGAAATCAGAACGCCTTTGAATGCCATTATCGGAATGACACATCTTTTGAAAAATTATAATTTGGAAGGAGAAATGGCTGAAAATGTAGAGATTTTAGAGTTTTCGGCTCAAAATCTTCTTTCACTTATAAATAGTGTCTTAGATATTTCGAAAATGGAAGCTGGTAAAATGGCTTTCGAACAAACTGAATTTGATTTACCTGTTTTGATTCAAAACACAGTAGAGATTTTTAAGGCTCGGGCAGATGAAAAAAATATTTTCTTGCGTAGTAATATCGATAAAAATATTCCTAAATCTTTAATTGGAGATTCGACACGCCTTTCTCAGATTTTGAATAACTTAATCGGAAATGCTATAAAATTTACGGATGAAGGAACAGTTACAATTACGGCTCGTCTTCTGCATCACAAAACTGAAAAAGTAGAATTATTATTTGCCGTTTCAGATACTGGAATTGGAATTTCTCCTGAAAAAATAAACTCTATTTTTGATGATTTTTCACAAGCCGAAGAAGATACTTCTCGCAAATACGGAGGAACAGGTTTGGGACTTGCCATTACAAAACAACTTGTTGAGCTTCAAGGAGGAACTATCAATGTTATGAGTACAATGATGGTTGGTTCTACCTTTAGTTTTCAGCTTGGTTTTAAGATTGGAAAAGTACAAGCTATCACAGCAAATCTCCCAGATGCTACCAATATCAAAAATCTAAAAGGAGTAAATATTTTGATTGTAGAAGATAATAAAGTCAATCAAATTTTGGTAAGAAAATTTTTGAATAATTGGGGAGCAAAACATCAAATAGCTGAAAATGGACAAATTGCAGTAGATTTATTCAAAAAAGATAATTTTGATGTCGTTTTGATGGATTTGCAAATGCCTGTTATGAATGGCTATGAGTCGGCTCGTCAGATGCGTCTTTTAGAAGAAAATACAGATAAATTTACACCAATTATTGCCCTTACAGCTTCTACTCTTTTGAATGAAAGAGAGCGAATTGTGCAAGTAGGAATGAATGATTTTTTGAGTAAACCATTTAATCCCAACGAGTTATATCAAAAAATAGCACAGCACAGTTATACACAACTTCAAAAACAAGTTCCATCAATTTCACAAGAAAACGAAGGAAAAGGAAGTTTGAATTATGCTTATTTCAAAAATTTAGCTGGTGCAGACAAAGAATTTTATACTGAACTTTTAGAGCTTAGTGAAACTGATTTAATCGAATTTAATCGAGTTTTGGCATCTACACATTTACCTGATTATGAAACTCAACTCGCTTTAGTTCATCATAAAATACGTGCTACTTTGCGTCTTTTGGAAGTAAAAGAACTGGAAAGTCAGATAAATCAACTCAGAAGAATGCTTTCACAAGGAAGCCAAATAAACGAAGTTACAGGAAGAATACAGACCATTCAAAAAAGTATAGAAACGGCTATTTCAGAAATACAAAAAGAAAGGAAATAATCAGTTGTCAGTAAATAGTTACCAGTAATCAGTGAAATACATTTGACAATAGTTTAGAATAGCTTTTGTTGCTTCAACTATTGTTAGAGTTTGCTTAGGCAAACTACTGACAAAGTTTTTACGAACACAACAGAAGTTCAAACAACTTTATGAAAATGAAATAAAAGACATAAAAAAAGGATAAGACCTAAGCCTTATCCTTAAAAAACTAAATTATTCAACGGATTACTAATTACTGCTAACTGGTAACTGATTTTACTTTCCTCGTCCTTTTCCTCCAAATTTTGGATTATTACTTCTGCGTCCTTTCGTATTTGATTTTGCCTTTCCCAAATTTACAGAACCAGATTTTTCTCTAGTATCAGAAGTACGATTTCTATCTCTATTTCTTGAAAAACCACCTCTTCCACTTCTTTGACGTGCTGCCAATTCTGCTTCTTCGATGTCTTCTTTTGAAGGTGCAGTAGGTTCAAAACCTTCTACTATTTTCTTTTCAATTTTTTCGTTGAGAAGTTTTTCAATATTTTCTACAAACTCTACTTCATCATGAGAAACTAACGAAATAGCATCTCCACCAGCACCAGCACGACCTGTACGACCGATTCGGTGGACATAATCCTCAGGAACATTCGGTAGTTCGTAATTAATTACATACGGCAAAAGTGGAATATCTAATCCCCTCGCTGCAATATCTGTCGCTACCAAAACACGAATAGAACCATCTTTAAAGCCTTGTAGAGCTTTTGTACGTGCATTTTGAGTTTTGTTTCCGTGAATAGCTGCTGCTTGAATTCCATTTTTGGTCATTCTGTCACTCAAACGATTTGCGCCATGTTTTGTACGAGTAAATACCAAAACTTGCTCCCATTCTCCTTCCGAAATCAATTTTATAATCAAATCTGATTTGCGTGTTTTATTGACACTATAAACTGTTTGATTAATTTTTTCTACGGTAGTATTTTCTGGAGTTGCTTCTACAGTTACGTGATTATTCAATATTTTTCCTGCTAGCGCTTTTATTTCTTTAGAAAAAGTAGCTGAGAAAAGAAGGTTTTGCCTTTTTGTAGGAACAAGTTTGATAACTCGTTTTATATCATGCAAAAACCCCATATCTAGCATTCTATCTGCCTCATCTAAGACTAAAATCTCTACATCGGCAAGCGAAAGAGCTTTCTGTCCTTCCAAATCCAACAGACGACCGGGGGTAGCGACCAAAACATCGACACCATTTTTTAGCGTTCTGATTTGTGGATTTTGATTGACACCACCAAAAATAACAGCACTTCGAATATCTAAAAACTCGCTATATTCTTTTACATTCTCAAAAACCTGCGCTGCAAGTTCACGAGTAGGAGTGAGGATAAGACAACGCAAAGTACGCTTTCTAATTTTTGAACGCTGTTTTACATCTTGGGTAAGCAGTTGAAGCATAGGAAGCGTAAAACCTGCCGTTTTTCCTGTTCCTGTTTGTGCAGAAGCCAAAACATCTTTTCTATCTAAAACATAAGGAATGACTTTTTCTTGAATAGGCGAAGGCGAACTATAACCTACCTTTTTTACAGCTTGAAGAAGTTCGTCTGAAAGACCTAAATCGGCAAATGATTTGGTCGTATTTTTCGTATTATTTTTACTAATTTCTGACATATAAATGGATTGTGAAATGAGCCTTTGTACATCTTGTAAATCACAAACAATAAGTTTTAGAATAAAAACAGTATTTTTGTTAAACCTCATTTCGGAATGTAACTACAAAGATACTACTTATTTTTGATTGTTATTTATAACATGAGTGACATTTATAAAATCTAAAATAGTCCTTTCCTAGCAACAAAGTTGCGTAACCTTTGTAGAATGATAATAAAAAATAAATT
>PFKD01000415.1 GCA_002784125.1 Flexibacter sp. CG_4_10_14_3_um_filter_32_15 | reverse complement strand
ACTAGCTTGATTTGCTTTAAACGAGTACAATTTTTTTTTCGTGCGTTTACCCTAATTTGACAACCTAAAATATCCAATATATCTTCAAGACCTAAAACTTTTTCTGTAAATTTTTTTCATTTTCTATACTTCGAACATATACAGCAACTTCTCTTTCTTTTGTATCACTTTCTATCATAATATAACTTTTGAGTGATTTTATTTTGCGATAACATTCAAATTTATCTCCCTTATCATAATTTCTAGTTCCATCAGAAAGAACTTTAATTATCAAAGTAGGTTCTATTAAAGCATAAGCACCATGTTTGAGCTTTTGTGTTTTTACTTCTCCACAATAAATATGAATATCTGGGTATAAAAATGCCTTATCACATTTTGGCGAGTGCATTCTCATGTTTCCTGTAACAAGTGTACAACCTTTTTTCTCCAAACACTCACTTATTTTACGAACTAATCGCATCACTATCATTTCGTGTTCAAGTGGTGTGCCTGCCATTGCGACAATAGTTCCATTAAGAAACTCTAAACGGTCATCTGAAATTTCTTGATACCGTTCATATTCTTCTACGCTTACTTTTCCTTGTGGTATTGACATAATTTTTGTTCAAATTTATTGAATTACATTCTGTATTTATTCTAAATTTATTTACCAATCTCCATTTTCATTGTCCTTAATTTCTTCTTCGATATTTTGTTGATTTTGATTTTCTAGCTTTTCCTCATTTTCTTTATTTGGGTTGGCAAGCATCATATCTTTTTTGAATAATCTGAATTCTACTCTACGATTGACACGCTTGTCTTCTTCTGTAATTTCTGGAAAAACTAAAGGCTTTTCAGAACCAAAACCAAACGATTTTATTCGGTCAGCTTCTAACCTTCCATACGATAAAATATAATTTCGGATAGATTCAGCTCTCTTGAATGAAAGTTCTTTGTTGTTTTCTTGATTGCCATCACTATCAGTATGACCGTAAATATCTAAATTAAAATCTGGATGTTCTACCAAAAAATCAATAATCAAATGTAAGTCATTTTCCATTTTTGGTAAAATTCCTGTGCTGTTGGGTGCAAATTCAATAGACTTAAATTGTATGGTTTCTATTTGTGTAGCTGGCGCAGAAGCTACTTTTTGTCGAACGCCCTGTACTTCTACTTCTCGGTACGTATCGCCATTTACTTCAAATAACTCCTCCAAACGAAAGAAATTCTCTCCACTTACAATTAATAAATATTTCTTTTTATCAATTAATTCAAATTCAAAATTTCCTTCTTCATCAATGTATTTGGGAGCAATCGGAATTTTATCAGCAATATCATAAACCACAACCACACCACCAAAAACTTCTCCTGTCTGTTTTTCTGTTACTTTTCCCGAAAAACGAACAATTGCTTTGGGCTGTGCTTCCATAGGCAAAGGAAAAGAATACAAATCCGAATTGGTATAAGGATCTTGAACTACTGGCTCATTTCGCATCAAACGAACCTCTTTTTCGGCTCGTGCATAATACAAAAGACGTGCAGCAGCATCGATGGTAAAATAATATTCACTACTTTTTGTATTGACAAAAGGACCTAAATTTTTTGGTTCACACCACGTATCACGACTTGTTTTATAGGATTTGAAAATGTCATAACTGCCAAAATTAAATAAATGACCATTCGAACTAAAATACAAAATATTATCGCTAGGGTGCAAAAATGGACTCAACTCATTAGCTTGTGTATTAATAATAGGACCTATATTTTGAGCTACCGACCAACGTTTTCTTCCCTGTCTAACTGTAAAATAAATATCTGTTCCTCCAAAACCTGTTTTTCTATCCGAAGCAAAGAAAAGCGTATCACCTGTAACCGAAAAACTAGGATGAGAATCCCACGTAGTAGAATTGACAGATACTCCAAAGTTCTGAACATCTCCCCATTCTTCATTTTTTGCGTTCCATTTAGCAATATATAAATCACAATCTCCAAAACCGTCAGGCGTATCGCAACGAGAAAAAGCCATATATTTTCCATCTCTACTAATACAAGGCGAACCTTCATTATACCGAGTATTAAATTCCTTCATTGGCATTGGATAATCCCAGCCAAACTCTCCCAAACGAACCGATTTGTAAATATTTTCATCATATTTATCAGCAGGTAAATATTTACGAACAGGGTCATTTACCGTATCCATTAAAAGTCTCTTTGAAGTAAAATAAATAATAGAATCTGTCTGTCCAATAGCCAAACCGTATTCTTCATAAGGTGAGTTTATTTCCTCTCCCATACTTGTTCCCATTTGGTCAGGTGGACGAAGCGTATCAACTAATTGCCATTTATCAATCAATTCATAATAATATTTCAATGGAACATACTTAGGTTTTTCAGAAGGAGAAGCTAACGAATCAAAGGCTAACTGACTTTTTACAGATGAGCCTCTATGATGTTTTAATAACAATCTATATAACTCTAATGCTAAAGGTTGATTTCCAGTTTTTTCGGCTGCTTGTGCGTACATCCAAATCAACTCTAAATCCTTCTTGAAATTATCTATTCCAAAATAACGAATATAAGTATCAAGTGCTTTTTTGAGTTCTGGAAGGTTGTTTTCTTGTTGTAATCTTCTTATTTCTTTAAGCTGACGAGGATCGTAATAATAACGATAACTTTCAATATTTAGAAAGGTAATTTGAGGACAATAAACTGCACCTGATTTGTTGATAGGGCGAAATTCTTCTAAACTTAGTTTATTTTTATCCTTATCTCGCTGTCCATACGAAGGAGTTAAAAAACAAAAAGACAAGAAAAAAAGACAACCAATTTGATACAACAAACGGCTATTTTTAGGATTACCTAACTGTAATTCCTTAGAAAATAATTTAATTATATATGTATTTTTGTATCTACTTATTTTATCTATTACTATATTTATCATCTTATTTTAGTGAAATTTTAAAATTCCTAAGTGCTTTTATCGTACAAATTAGCCAAAAAGTATGCAATTTGTTCAAATCTAGTGTTTGATTTTAGGTTTATTCTACAAAATTTAACTTTTTGGCTACCAACTACTATTCTGAAAAGACAAATTTTATATAAATTGACTTTTCTTTTACAAAGGCTGAAAAACCTGCGATATATATACAACGCTAAAAACTATCAAATCCTATTCAATTTCACAATTAACTCCTAACAGAAGAAACTATGAACGAGCAATTTTTGCATTATATATGGAAATTTCAGTATTTTGATAAGAATAATTTATTGACAGAAGAAGGAAATAAATTAGAAATTATAACAGCAGGAACGCACAATCACGATGCAGGAGCAGATTTTGAAGATTCTATTTTAAAAATTAATAAAACAAAATGGCAGGGAACAATCGAAATTGATACTTATGGTTTCAACTGGGAAAGTCATCATCATGCTACAAATGAAGCCTATGAAAATGTAATTTTGCACGTTGTATGGAAAAATCCAAAGGAAGTTTTTAGAAAAAACGGTTCGAAAGTTCCTGTTTTGGTGCTAGAAAATCGTATTGATGAGCGTTTGTGGCTGACTTATCAAGAGTTTTTGAGAAATGAACACAAAATTCCTTGTCAAGGTTATTGGAATGGAGAAACTGAAAATAAGGAAAGTATAAATCTAATTTCTTCCTTTGAAAAAATGATGAACCGAACGCTTGATGAGCGACTAATTCGTAAATCTCAACACGTACTTTCACTCTTAGAACGAAATAGCTATGATTGGGAAGAAACAAGCTATCAAATTCTGTTAGAACATTTTGGATTTAAAAAGAATAATGCGCCTTTTCTACAATTAGCAAAAGAATTACCATTTAAAATCATAAAAAAACATTCTAATCAAATCTTTCAAATAGAAACTCTTTTTTATGGAATGGCAGGGTTTCTTATGAACGGAAATAGGGACTGGGAATTAGATTTTAGAAATAACTATGAAAAACAAAGCAAAGGTTTAGAAAAAGACAAAGAAAATGAAAAGTTAGAACAGGAATTAATAAAGGAAAAGCAATATTTTGAAAATTTGCAAAAGGAATTTCGTTTTTTATCGCATAAATATTCTCTACAAGACAAGGAAGTAAATCTAGCTCAATGGAAATTTTTACGACTAAGACCTTCTAATTTTCCGACGGTCAGAATAGCGCAAGTTATCGGACTTGTATCACAGCAAAATCATTTGTTTTCTGTCATTCTGAATGCGAAAAATTTGAAAGAATTTTATGAGTTTTTCAAAACAGAACTTCCTACCTACTGGAAAACGCATTACAATTTTGGAAAATTAAATACAAAAGATAAAGACGGACAAATCAAAGAAAATTCTACTTTAGGAAAAGATGCACAGCAAAATTTGATTATTAATGTAGTCATTCCTATTCGGGTAGCGCATAGTCTGTACAGACAAAAAGAGGATAATTTGTCCAAAAAATGGCTCAATGAACTAAAAGCAGAGAAAAATAATGTCATAAGCCTTTACAAACCCTTAGAAAAAACTCAAAACTCTAATTTTAAAATAAAAACGGCTGCCCAATCACAGTCTTTGTTAGAATTATACAGTCAATATTGCAATCTTAAAAAGTGTCTTTCTTGTGAAGTGGGAAAGGAGATTTTGAAGAAATAAATGTTTTGTTTAGTCCACCGTCAACGAGGCTAAAGCTGTCGTTGAGGTTTTTGAGAAGCAATTCTCGTTGACGGCGAAGTCTCAACGACGGTAGAAAAATAAGGCGAAATTTTTAAAACACAGCATTTAGTTTTAATAAATTTGAACACACGAAAATAAATATATTTGTTTTTTTTATATCTTAACGTTTTGAAAAGTAATACTGTAAAAATTATGAGTGAAGAAGAAAAAATATTAGTGGAGAAATTGAGCGATTTTCGAAGAGATTTGGCTCTTGCTTATGATTCTTCTCAAAAATTTGCCCTAAAAAAACAAATTAAGGAAATTGAAAAACGATTAAATGAAATTCGTAATCTATCTTCTACTAATTACGAAGATAAACAAGATAAACAAAATAATATGAGGGAAAAACAACCTAAATCGACATCTGAAAAGAAAATTTCACAAACTACATTATTTGCTTCTGGTGTAGGTTTTATTTTGCTCGCACTTTTCCTTGCGTTATTTGTATTTCCTTGTCCTAAACCTATTCAATATATTGCACTTCGTATTTTGTTTACGCTTGGAGGTAGCTTTTTAGGTGGTTTTATGACTGGATTCTTAGAAATACGCACTTCGTGGCTGACAGCAGCAGGTGGTTTGGCTTTAGGCATTGTGTTTTATTTTTGGAATCCTGCCGACATCGTAACTACTGATTGTACTGGAGTTTCAAAAATAAAAGGAACAGTTTATATTGAAAATAAAACACAAGAAGACGTTACTGTAAAACTTCAACAAGCACAAAGAGATGATAAAACAAATACTTTTGGTGTTTTTGAAATGGAAATAAATCAAAATGACTTAAAACCAAAACTAGATTTTACTTTGATTTATGCTCAGTTTTATATTGATACTGTTCTTACCATCGAAAAAGACAAAGTAGATTTAACAGATTTGAAATTTTACTTATCAAAAGGACAAAAGCCAGTTGTTTCAGATGTTGTTGAAACGTCAAATGGAAAATCAACAAATACAAATCAAGTAACGGTTTCATCAAAACCTAAAATCCAAACAAAGACACTCACTTTTGTAGAAGATTTAGCTCCTTGTTCTCATTGCGAATTAGAAATAGCAAACCAGACTTTCAAAACAAACGAAAAAGGAAAAGTCGCCATTCCTCAAAACTTACTTATTCCAAATACAGATATCAAAATTAAAAATACTACATTACTTTATTATGGAAATGAAAAAATCAATATTACTTACTAATTTTTTTTTATTTGTTTTTCTGATACAAGCCTTTGCACAACTTGACGGAACTACATTAAGTTCGGTAAAAGGAGTGGTTAGAGATGAAAATAATAATACGTTACAAGGCGTAAAAATAATCGTCTTAAATATCAACTTGCCTTTAAATATTACGGATAAGTCGGGTAGCTTTACCATTCCTGCCTCTGGGATTGCAGAAGATGCAACCATTCAGTTGAAAGTAGTAAAACACGGTTTTCATTTGCCTTTTGCCACCAAAGAGAAAAAAGACGTAATTACTATTACAAGTGAACAAAGAAAAAAGGGAGAAGTGATTGCGATTGAATTGAGAAAAAATGAACCTCGTCTTCCTTTACGTGTAGCCGTATTGCCGTTTTGTATGATGGGAACAAACAACCCTTACAAACTAGAACATCAGGCCTTTACTTCGGTGGCTATGCGTGTTTATCAACAACTTGATGATGACAAAATAATACCTATTTCTCCTATTCTTGTAAAGAGAATAATTAGAGATGAACAACTAAACCCTGCACAGTATTGCAATGTCAGTTATATGACACAGCTTGCTACTCGCCTTAATGCCGACTTGATGGTCTATGGAGAGTATCAATTTTATGGTGATGAATGCCAAGTTTGGGGGCAGGTTTTGGTAGCCAATCCAGAAGCAAAAACCACAACTAGTGCAGGATTTGTTATTAATGATAAATCTTCTCATCTGAATAGTATTCAGAATAGATTATATCTTACTGTTTTGGAGGAAATCGGAATAGCTATAAGTCCAGAAGAACAAGAAGCTATACAACTACAAGCAGCAGGTTCGGCACAGCCACAAGCCATAGCAGATAATCTAAATGGTACTGACAACTACGGACTTTCTCCTTTTATTTGTTTCATAAATTCATCAATTTGTTGTTGAGTAATATTTTCTTTTTCCA
>PFKD01000113.1 GCA_002784125.1 Flexibacter sp. CG_4_10_14_3_um_filter_32_15 | reverse complement strand
TATGAAGGTGCGCTGACAATATTTTGTTCATTGTCAGATACTTTCACAAGTGTCAGACAATTTAAAATATATACTTCAATTTTTCATCAGGAATCATTTGATACGATTCTTTTAAAAAATTATCTTTATCAAAATCTATAAATTGATTTGCTAATTCTTGATTACACAATGTTCCATTTCTAAGTTTTGCATAATCTCGGAAAGAACAAAATTCCCAATCTTCTAATTTTTTCACTAAACCTGCTTTTAATGGATTTTGATGAATATAATGAAAACATGTTTCTGCATAATTTGCACCTGATTCTTCCAAACTTTTAGCTATCGTTTTTGGCTTAAAAAGTACGTTTTTTCTTTTTTGCTGAACATTTACACCTTTTGCATAACTACTCAATACGATTCGGAAAGCATTTGAAAGTCTATTTGTTGTCAAACTTCCTAATCTCATTGGTTCGGCTGAATACTCAGTTGTAGAAATCAAAAAATGAAAATGATTAGGCATCAAACAATAGTTTATTATTTCACAACATGGAGATACATGCTTTCG
This sequence comes from Flexibacter sp. CG_4_10_14_3_um_filter_32_15, assembly GCA_002784125.1. Classification (GTDB taxonomy): domain Bacteria; phylum Bacteroidota; class Bacteroidia; order Cytophagales; family Bernardetiaceae; genus Bernardetia. The sequence continues at coordinate 6,283 of PFKD01000113.1, read as the reverse complement.
AACAAATTCTAAAAAATAAATATAGTTTGCTCTATTGAAAAACAACTGGTGTTTATTGTTTCCTATGTTATAAACATGATAGAATTGTTCAGCTTGAAGGTACATTTTGTTATAATTTGGTTTAATTGTCAGACACTTTATAGTTGAATATTTTTTAATTGTCGGACACCTATGAAGGTGTACTGACAATTTTATAAAAACACAAAAAACACCATTCATTCAGAAAAGAAGTAATGATGTTATAAATATATAAAAAAATAACTTAAATAGAATAGTAAAATCTAAAACAGACAAAAAAAGACTTGAACACTAAATTTCAAGCCTTTTTTGATATTCTATTAAATCAGATGAAGGAATTTATTTAAACTTCTTAATTTCTCCAGATTTAATTTTTCTAAAGTATTCTCTCAAATCTTTTCGTACTTCTGGCGACAAGATTATCAGACCTAAAATATTTGGAAATGCCATTCCCAAAATCATCATATCTGAAAAATCTACTACTGCGCCCAGTTCGATAGAAGCTCCAATGACTACAAATACTAAGAAAATGCCTTTGTAAACAAGACTTGCAATTTTGCCTTGTCCGAAAAGATACGCCCACGCTCTTTCGCCATAATACGACCAAGAAATCATGGTAGAGAAAGCAAACAAAACAATCGCAATCGTCAATACATACGGAAACCAAGGAATTGATTTACCAAATGCTTTTGAAGTCAAGATTGCCCCTGAAAGACCATCTGTATTTGCATATTCTCCTGTAAAAATAATAACGAGTGCCGTCATTGTACAAACAATAACTGTATCAATAAACGGTTCTAAAAGAGCTACAATTCCTTCACTTACAGGCTCTTCCGTTTTGGCAGCCGAGTGAGCAATAGAAGCCGAACCTACACCAGCCTCATTAGAGAAAGCAGCACGACGGAAACCTTGTATCAAAACCCCAATAAAACCACCAGCAGCAGCTTCAGCATTGAAAGCACCATCAAAAATAAGCATAAAGGCATCACCAACAGAAGTAATGTTTATCATAATTACGATAAGGGCAGCCAAAACATAAATACCACACATAAACGGAACAATTTTATCGGTTACTTTCGCAATACTTTTGATTCCTCCAATAATTACGATACCTACCAAAATGGCAAAACCAACACCAAACCAAACTCCATTACCTGCTAGTGCAGGAATTTGTCCTTGCAACTGGTCAAAGGCTTGATTTACTTGGAACATGTTTCCACCTCCAAACGAACCACCTACACAAAGAACAGCAAAAGTAACAGCCAACACTTTACCCAAAACACCTAAACGTTTTTTGGCTAATCCTTGGCTCAAATAATACATAGGGCCTCCAAAAACTGTCCCTTCTTTGTCAATAATTCTGTATTTTACACCCAGTGTACACTCGACAAACTTAGAAGACATTCCTAAAAAACCAGCCGTAATCATCCAAAAAGTAGCACCCGGCCCTCCAATAGAAATGGCAATGGCTACACTAGCAATATTACCCAAACCAACGGTTGCAGAAAGTGCCGTTGTGAGTGCTTGAAAGTGAGAAACTTCTCCTTTGTCGTGTTTTGGGTCATCAAATTTTCCTGCGACTAAATCAAGTGCATGTTTGAAACCTCTAAAATTGATAAAATTCATTTTGAAGGTAAAATAAATCGCTCCCAAAACGAGCCAAAAAACAACTAAAGGAATTGATTTTGTTTGAGGTGTTCCGTTTGGATGCAAAAGAGGTTGTTCTTTATCGTAATCAATGATTCCCAACACACCACCATTTGTCTTGACTACATCAGAGGCATCTTTATTCATTGTAACATCATAAACAGTCATTCCTTCTTTAAGAGCAATGTTTATTGTACCATCAAATTGTGCATAAATTTCTCTATCGTCTTTGTTTGAGCTTACAGTCGCAATCAAATCTCCTTGTTTTACTCTTGCTTTATCTGCGACGAGCCATTTTTTGACAGTAATTTTGGTTAAAGATTTATCCATTACAAAAGGAGCTTTTACTTTTCCTTCTTTTACTTGGATTTTTGGGTCATAAATTCCTATGGCTGCAAAAGGGTCAAAAAACAAAACGGTTGCCATGGCATTTACTAGAGGTGTAAAAGTTGCATTTAGTGTTTCTCCACTAGATTCTGCTTCTACGGTAGCACTAAGTTCTAATTCTTGGTCAGCAGCATCAATTACTTTTAGAGAAACTGTTGCGCCTTCTGTGTTTCCTTTACAGGTATCAGCAACAATAGGCGTTGCTTTATTTGACCATTGATAACGATAAGGAGGCGTTCCTCCTTTTATTTTCGCAACTACTATTCCGTCATTGATACTCGGTGTTGGATTTGTAGTTTCTAGCCTTCCTGTTGGTTTTTCTTGTGCAAAAGCTGATGTAAATGAAAAAATAAATAGTAGTGTAAATAAAAAGATACTACTGTTTTGTAGTACTTTTTTTAATATGAAATTCTCTTGTACGGAATAAAGCATAAGGAAATACAATTATATTTTGATGAATAGTTTGGTAAACTAACTTTAATTAAAATAATCTTTGTGAAGTATCACAAATTAGATAGGTATGCAAATTAAGGCAAAATTTACTTTATATAACATAAAAGTTACTAAAAAAGGCGCATTTTGAGAATTGAATTGAATTTTTTACCCTAAATAATAGAGTTATTTTACTTAAAAGTCTGTTTTTTCGTAAAATCAAGATTAAGCTAGTTTTTCATAAAACTGAAAAATGACTAAGGTTGATTAAAATAATCAAACAACTACTATAGAAATCATGTTTGAGGCTTTTTAGTTTTCATTGTTCATAAATCACTATTTTTTACTCAAATCTTTTGAGATACGAATAATAAATACTACTTTTGCAGTTAAATTAAATACGCTTCTATCTCTTTAAATGAGAAGCTATCAAGAAAAAAATTAAAACGTTTAATTGATTTAATCATCATAACGAAATAAATTACGATTATAATTACTCGTAATTATATAATTGGCTTCGCTGAATATTCATTTCGTAATTTGTAATTAATAAATATGGCAACAACAGGCAAAATCGTTCAAGTAATTGGTCCAGTAGTGGACGTGAGTTTCGTAGATGGTACTTTACCTCATATCTTAGACGCTCTTCAAGTAACAAAAGAAGACGGTACACTCGTTGTACTAGAATGTCAGCAACACTTAGGCGAAGACCGTGTACGTACTATCTCTATGGAAGGTACTGAAGGTCTTAGACGTGGAATGGTTGTTACAAATACAGGTCAGCCAATTTCGATGCCTGTTGGAGATGATATTAAAGGACGTTTGTTCAACGTAGTTGGAGATGCTATCGACGGTATTGCTCAACCAAAAGGCGAACAAAGACTTCCTATTCACCGTAATCCTCCTGCTTTCGAGAACCTTTCTACTTCAACAGAAGTACTTTTTACAGGTATCAAAGTAATTGACCTTTTAGAGCCTTATTCTAAAGGTGGTAAGATTGGTCTTTTTGGTGGTGCAGGTGTAGGTAAAACCGTTCTTATTCAAGAGCTTATCAACAACATTGCAAAAGCATACTCTGGTCTTTCTGTATTTGCAGGTGTAGGCGAGCGTACTCGTGAAGGAAATGACCTTCTTCGTGAGATGTTAGAATCTGGTATTGTAGATTATGGCAAAAACTTCTTGCATTCTATGGAAGAAGGTGGCTGGGATTTATCTTTAGTAGATCAAGAAAAAATGAAAGACTCAAAAGCTACTTTTGTTTTTGGTCAAATGAATGAACCACCAGGGGCAAGAGCTAGAGTTGCCTTGTCAGGTCTTACACTTGCAGAATATTACCGTGATGGCGACGGACAAGGAAAAGGACGTGATATTCTTTTCTTTATCGACAACATTTTCCGTTTTACGCAAGCAGGTGCTGAAGTATCAGCTCTTTTGGGTCGTATGCCTTCTGCCGTAGGTTATCAGCCAACACTTGCAAGTGAAATGGGTGTAATGCAAGAACGAATCACTTCTACAAAGCGTGGTTCGATTACTTCAGTACAAGCCGTTTATGTACCTGCAGATGACTTGACTGACCCAGCTCCAGCAACAACTTTTGCTCACTTGGACGCAACAACAGTACTTTCTCGTAAGATTTCAGAGCTTGGTATTTATCCTGCCGTAGATCCATTGGATTCTACTTCACGTATTTTGAGTGCAGAGATTGTAGGTGATGAGCATTACGACACAGCACAACGTGTTAAGAGTATGCTTCAGCGTTACAACGAACTTCAAGATATTATTGCTATTTTGGGTATGGACGAACTTTCTGAAGAAGATAAATTAGTCGTTACTCGTGCTAGACGTGTTCAGCGTTTCTTATCTCAGCCGTTCCACGTAGCAGAACAGTTTACTGGTCTTCCAGGACAATTAGTTGATATTAAAGATACTATTCGTGGATTTAATATGATTATGGACGGAGAGCTTGACCAATTCCCAGAAAAAGCATTCCTTTTGAAAGGAACTATCGAACAAGTAATCGAAGCTGGTGAGAAACTTCTTAAAGAAGCAAACGCCTAAATAAAATCAGAATTTAGAATTTAGAAGTTAGATATTTTTAAATAAAATGCTGAGTTTCAAATTCTAAATTCTAAATTCTAAAATCTAAATTGGTATATATATGTTTTTGGAAATTATTACTCCAGACAATAAAACCTTTTCAGGACAAGCAACCAGCGTTTTAGTTCCCGGTTCGGAAGCAAAAGGTTCTTTCGAAATATTGGATAATCACTCTGCTCTTGTTAGTTCTTTACAAGAAGGTAAAGTAAAAATACGCACTCAAGAAGGTAAAGAAGTTTTCTATACTATTAGTGGTGGCGTAATCGAAGTACTCAATAATCATGTTATTATTTTGGCAGAATCTAGTCAGATAGATGAGTTTGCTAAGTAAATAACGCTCGTTAATGAAATTCTAGAAAACCATTTTGTTCATTTTTTGAATAAAATGGTTTTTTTATTTTTAAATTAAAATTTACGTTATTAATCCATCAAATAAATTTCTATTGTTTTTCCACTTGAAAAAATTCCTGTTGGTTCTAATGTAGTGATAAATTTTATTCTGTTATAAGGAAGATAAAGAGTAGTTTTGTTTCTTTTATTTTCAATAATGACATAACTTTCTTTAAATACAAAATCTAATAAAGGAGAAACAAGACAAACAGCAGGTTTTTGGACACTAGAATCTATCGTCAGAACATGAGTAATAATGGATATTTGTCTAAATTCTTTTATATCTAAGTTTCCCAAAATTTCTTGACAAGAAGTCTTATCCATTTGAGCAAAAGAAGATGTAGAATAAAAAATAAATAAAATCAAAGAAGCAAAAAATAAAGAAAGTGATTTAACAATTTTCATAAACGATAAATTATTTAAAGGATAAATTAAAATAAGTTTATAATCAAGATACAGTTTCTAAGTTTTGGTTGCATCGTCATTGAATTTTCACAATCTCTAATTTCTATCATGTCTTTAATTTTATTTTCAAATATTCTTGTTACAGCTTTTTTGGTAGGCTTGATTTGGTTTGTACAAATTGTTCATTATCCTATTTTTAAGGAAGTTGGCAAACAAAATTTTCATCAGTTTCATGTTGCTCATACGGTATCAACTGGAAAAATAGTAATTTTGCCAATGCTTTTGGAACTTGGACTTTCTTTTTGGCTGGTTTGGGAAGAGCAAAGTTTCTTTTCCATTATAGCTTTACTGATTACTATTTTACTTTGGATTCTGACAGCTTGGATTTTTGTTCCTTTACATGGAAAATTAGGCGACAAAGCTAAAGGCTATGATTTAGAAATTATGAAAAAACTAGTGTTTAGAAATTGGTTTAGAACGCTGTTTTGGTCACTTCGGTTAATTATTTTATCCTACATGTTGATTCAAATGACAAGTAATTTATAGCTTTACAGTCAAAATGTTATCGTTTCTACTCCATTTACGGCTTAATTTCTACCTTAATTTTTTTATATTTGTATAAAAATAGAATTAAGCAAAATTCAGAATACATTAAAAATAGATTTTAGAAGAGTTAATATGAGTGTCATTTTTAAGTATTTGATTTTCAGTTGCAGCGCAACGTAACCTTTAGCTTCGCTGACCTGTTGGGTGTAGAACCTCAAAAATAAACTTTATTAGAGCTACAGAGTAGCGAAACCTTATAATTTGGAATTACTAATAAAGTTACGCTACTCTGTAGCTTTTGAAATTCATTTTTTATTACATTCTACAAAGGTGACGCAACTCTGTTGCTAGGAAAGGACTA
>PFKD01000137.1 GCA_002784125.1 Flexibacter sp. CG_4_10_14_3_um_filter_32_15 | reverse complement strand
TTTTTATTATCATTCTACAAAGGTTACGCAACTTTGTTGCTAGGAAAGGACTATTTTAGATTTTATAAATGTCACTCATGTTAATAAATAAAAATGATTATTTTTCTTTCATTTTATACCAATACGAATCTGTATTTACAGTAGCATTGAGTTCGTGCAATAAAAAATACAAACCAAAATAAGTTCTATTCAAATAAAGTGAATGCTGCGAACCTCTAGCTTGTTTTGAGTTACGAAGTTCTGGCATTTTAGAAAGACGCTCTCCAAATTCATTCAAATCTTGAAAGTATTTTTTATCTCCAAAATAAAATGTATCACTATGAAACGGCTTCATAGAAAGCGATAACAATTCTTTGAAAACACCTTTAAAAAACTCTCTTTGTTGTGGTGTATCATCAGCCATCAAAAATCCTAATCCTTCAAAAGCAGTTTCTAATTGAGCATCATCTTCTAAAATATTTTTTTCCATGATACTAAAATGTTGCAAATAATATTCTTCTGGAATTACTTTTACTGCTCCAAAATCAATAAAACCAACTCTTCCATCTTCTTTCATCAAGAAATTACCGGGGTGTGGGTCTGCATGAACTTCCTTCAAAACGTGCATTTGATAATCATAAAAATCCCAAAGGGTTTGGGCAGCTTTATTTTTTATCTCTTGTGTCGGATTGGTAGCCAAAAATTCTTTTAAGTGCATTCCTTCCAAAAATTCCATCGTCAGAATTCTTTCTGATGAGTATTCAGGATAATATTCTGGAAAAATAGCATTTGGAACAGCTTCTTTTGTCAGTTTTGCCAATTTTTGAGAACGCTCTAATTCTAAATTATAATTTGTTTCCGATTTTAGCATATCGCCCACTTCCTTCATGTAAATTTCCAAATCACGTTCGCTAAGTCCTAAAATCTGCATGGCAAACGGTTTTACCATTCTCAAATCTGAATCTATACTTTCAGCTACCCCTGGGTATTGAATTTTGACAGCAAAAGTTTTATCTCCAATTTTGGCTTTATGAACCTGTCCGATAGAGGCTGCATTCATTGCATCTTTGTCAAACTGCTCAAAAATATCATTCGGACTTTTGCCTAAATATTGCTTAAACGTCTTGACAACCAATGGAAACGATAACGGAGGTGCAGTATATTGAGCCATTTTAAATTTTTCACTGTATGCACTCGGTAGCATTCCTTCGCTCATGGACATCATCTGTGCCACCTTCAAAGCACTTCCTTTTAGCTCACTTAATGTATCATATACATCACTTGCATTGGCATCATCTAACTCTTGGCGACTAAGATTGGGATTCATTGTTTTTTTAGCATAGTGTTTTACATAATTTGCGCCTAGTTTTACACCTGTTTTGGCAAATTTTGCAGCTCGTTGTACTTTGCTAGTGGGGATGTTGTCTTGTGATTTGCGTTCCATAAGGATTTTATATAAAATTGTTATTTTGTCTAATTTTGTTTAGTAATCTGCTTACTATCTTTTTAACTGTCAATGAACTAACGTTTGATTAAAAGCAATAGTTTTGTTATTTTTTGCAAAACACAAAATAGCTAACAGTTTGTAAACCAGTAGCCATTTTCTTATAAATTTATTTAAAAATATTAGGTAGTCTGTTGAGCAATTTGTTGAGCTTCTTCCCAATTTTCAAAATCTTTAATGTCATCACTTAAAGAACTGATTGTCCAAGAAATAAGTGCAAAATCATCCATCATTCCAACAAAGGGAATAAAATCAGGAATTAAATCTAAAGGAGAAACCAAATAAATAATCGTTGCCGTAGCTTTTACTAGCGAACCCCAAGGAAAATCTTTGTATTCTTTTTTATAAAGTGCACGAATCAAACGTAAAAGAGTTTTGAACTTTTCTTTTACTTCCGTACTTACTGGTCGGTCATTTTCTTTATTGCTAAAATGTGTATAGGCTTTATTCAACAAAGCAAACATTTTATTTCTACTTGCAATTACTTTAACAGCTTTCGTAGCTGCTGTTTTATAAAATTTAGAATTCTCTACTTGTTCTTCGACCTCAATTTGAGAATTTGGTGCAACAATAGGCTCTTTTTGTTGTACAAAATCTTCTTCTGTAAAATTCGTAGGGCTTGCTTTTGTCATATTTAGTATTGTTTTTAGTTTAAAAAAATGGATAAATAGTTTTCTATCACTAAATCAACTCAAAACTATATCAAAGAGTTTTCAATAAATTTATTTAATACCTCTGTGTATATTTTGTGTGTTCCTTTGTAGGGAACTAATTTTGGACTAATGCCCAATTTTTCTAACTTCATAAGGCTTGTCTTTAATCCTTCTTCGCTTATAAACTCGTCTTGATCTCCATAAAAAAGTGTTATTTTATTCTTCATTTTTTTATAAAAAACAGCATCTATATCGTGAGCTATCATTCCTCCCCAAACTAAAAAATTAGAAATTTCGAAGTTAGTATGGGCAATCCAACGACTTGCTGTAGCTGCTCCCTGTGAAAAACCTAAAACAATAATTTTTTTATTAGAATTTTTGTCTGAATTAGAAACTTCATTTAGTTCGCTTTTTACTAAAGTTTCTAAGTAGTTTAAATTATTTTCAATATCTAATTCTCTATCATGTTTGGTCATCCAGTTTGCACCTACCCTTCCTGTAAATTGTTCTAAATAAGCTGTTGAAAGCCCTTGAGGAGCAATTACATAATTTTTATCTTTATCTAGTTTTTCAAATTTTTTGATAAAATATTCAGCTAATTGTCCGTATCCGTGAAAAATTATCCATATATATTCTGTTTCATTAGATAAATTTCCATAAGTGCAATATCTAGCTTGATGTGTAAAAGGAATTGTTTTTTTTGTCATGACTATAATTTATGTTTTATACGTTGACTAGTTTATAAACCAAAAAAAGAGCAAAAGATTTGCTCTTTTGCTCTCTGAATTTTTTGCTAATTTATATAATTAGCGTACTATTTTTCTAGTACAGTTTTTCTATATAGATAGTGAGTTTGTAGCTTTCTAACGACGGAAACCTAAAACGGCTGCTCCACAATAACTATTTGAATCTTTAAAAGTAAAACTCAAATAATAAATACCTGTTGAAGCACATTTGAAAGTCAGACCATCGTAATATTTGTTGTTAAGGTAGCTAGTTGCTAACTGTGAACGACGAGAATCATAAAGGGTAGCAATAAGACCATTTGGTCCTCCGTCTTTACCAGCCATACGAATCATATAATCCGTACCTTTACTAAATACACAAGTATATTCGATTTTTTTACGTTGGCCTCCTTTACCGTCAATACGGTAACTCTTGACAAATGTGTAACCTGGAGCGAGCTTTTTGAGCGCAAGGTTGTTATAAAGGTCAGTATTACATTGCGCTTGAGCATCAGTGGCTGCAAATGCGACAAAGAAAAAAGCACAGAAAAGAATTAATAAATGTTTCATACGTTTTGCTTATTTGGACAAAAACTTGTTCAATTAGGAATTAGGAAATAGTATAATTAATGTAACAATTAGGTTAATAATGAGTGATGTTGCAAATACTTTTCCAAAAGTAAAAAAGATAGATAAAAATAAAGAAACGTTTCTCCTAATCTAATAAATTAGACTCAAATTATACTAAAGGTTTTATTACATTTGAAGAGTTGTATTTGTAAAGGTAAAGATAAATTATTAGTCTATTTTGAATTTATCTCTAAACAACCAATAACTATTTACTGATTATCATTTTATATATTACGCTTCTTCAATGTGATGTAATCAAAAAACCGTCCAATCTTAATTTATCTAGTATTTTCTTAATGAAATCAGCTAAATTAAGCTAACACAAGTGTTTTTTGATTTTTTTTATAAAAGATGAATTTAAAATAGAAGTTAATTAGTAATGATTTTATTGCGAATAGAAGCGACCAAATTACTGATAATTCGTGCATCTTCATTAGAAATAGTAACAATAGTTTCTTTTGAATCTATAATTACAATTTGGCCATCTCTTACTTCCATTTTAGGTTGTCCATCTTTCTCAACGATTTCTACATTTTGATAGGTTTTTTGTAATAGTTCTAACTCATTAATAAGAGATTCAAAATTAGGTTTGTCTTTATAGACATCTAATGCAAGTAAAATTCGGTATAAAACCAACTTTTGCTCTCCTATCTTATTTTTAAGGTCTTTACTACGACTATCTTTATACACTAAAGAAGTAATATAAACAGACTCTAACCAACCTCCTGTAATCATCAGAAGACCTAAGTGCTGTCGTCTTTGTTCAGTAAATTCGGCGATAAGATAGTCAAATTTTTGAGCAGTAAATTTTAAAAGATAATCTGAATCTTCATTATTTTGAATAAGTTCTTTCAGATTATCATATTCTAAAGGCTGTATTATATTTAAAGACTTGTAGAGTTTATGAATAGAGTTTAAGTAATTGATTGCATCTTGATTTTCTTGGTACAGGTTTGCATACCCCAAATCTGTACAATAAATACCTAAGTTTAGAGCTTTTTTATACTCATGGGTATAATTATCAACTGAATCAGGATTACTCAAGCTATCTTTATGGTATGCAGTCCCTATATCTTTTATTAAAATAGCAACTTTCAATGGAGTTGGGATAGATTCAAAGATATCTATAGTAACCTCTCCAACCAGCTTCTCTTTCTCTTTATTAGTAAGAGAATCTACTAGAAAAGAGCTTTTCAGACTATACCAACCAAGAATTTTATTATTATTATTATAACTCTCTTTAGCTGACAAATAGTTAGTTTGAATAGTCAAACAGAGAAACATAAATAATAATAAAACTCTTGAGCTATTTTTCATCAATTAAACAGTCTAAATAATTAGAGAAATAAATAATTAATTACTAATAATTTTATTACGAATAGAAGCGACCAAACTATTGATAGATTGTACATCAGATTCGGAAATATTAACAACAGTTTCTTTTGTATCTGTAATAACAATTTCACCATTTACGACTTCAAACTTTGATATTCCGTCTTTTTCTACAATTTCTACATTTTCATATACTTTTTTGAGTTCTTCTAGATCAGCTATGAAACTACTAAAGTTAGGTTTGTTTTTATACACATTCAAAACCAAAAGAATTCGGTTCAAAACGAGTTTTTGCTCACCTATTTTTTCTCTAAGATCTGCATTATTACTTTCTTTGTAAACTAAAGAAGTAATATAATTTGCTTCTAACCAACCACCTGTAAGAATAAGAATACTCAAATATTCACGTTTTTGTTTACGAAGCTCTGTATTGATTTTCTCAAAATTCTGAGTAGTAAGTTGTAAAAGTGAATCTAAATCTTTGTTTGATTGAGTCAATTTTTTGATAGTTGTGTAATCAAAAAACTGTCCGATATTAAGTCCATCAGCTAATTTTTTGATAGAGTTAAGATAGTTTAGAGCATCTTGGTTTTTTTCATAAATATTAGCATAACCCAAATCTGTACTATAAACACCTAAGTTAAGAGCTTTTTTGTAGTTATTGGTATAATTATCTACCAAATCAGGATTACTCAAATTGTCTTTGTGGTAATCTGTTCCCAAATCTTTTATCAAAATAGAAACCTCTAAAGGCGAAGGAATAGATTGAATAATATCATTCATGACCCCTGGTGCCAAAATATCTTCTTGAGGTTCTGTATCGGCTGTACCTGCATTAGCTTCTGTTGTGCCTGTGGTTTCATCTTTTGGCTTTTCTTCACCACAAGAAGTAAGCGTAAAAAGACCAAAAGTAAGTACAAAAGCGATAAGTTGTAATTTTTTCATAGAAAGCATTTTTTTCTTAGATAAAGAGCTGAGAGAACTAATATGGATAGAATAAAATAAATGTTTCATATAAGAGAGTATTGGCGTAATTAAAATAATTTTAAAGAGCTGAGTTTTGATAAACTAGGTGGTCAAGTAATAAAAATTGAAACGACTAATTAAATAATAAACTAAATTAGTAAATCTATTAGAAAAATCAATGATACTACTAAGTTATTTTTTCTTTCTTGAAAAGTTGATGCTACCAAGGATATCAATTAATTTTTTGAGCCATTCAAAATAAAGGGTAATAAGTAGGAAAATAGTCATTGCCCACATCACAAATACATTGAACCACATTGTATCAAAATAGTTACCCAAGAACTGTTTTTCAGGAGCAAAGAAATGAGTACGATAATCTAAAGGCCCAGAAAGATTATTCGGATTACGAACAGCAAAAATAGGGTCTGTTTGTTGTACCAAAAATCCATTTCCTTCTACGTATCTATCCTTAATCATTTCATTTTTTACCTGTGATTCCAAGTACTCGTTGGTGTATGTATTTTTTAAATCAACGACTGAAAGTTTATTTGAAGGATCTTGTTCCATGGCATTGATGATACTGTCTCTTCGTTCTCCAGCAGTTACAAACTTAGGAGTAAGTACTTTCGAGCGTATCATTTCTAAGATTGCTTTGAGCTTGTCTGCCATTTCTCTATCAAACTCATATAATTGAAGTGTTTTTTCCAAATCAATAGTCAATAATTTTTGTTCTTCGGAAGGTAGTTCCATGTCTTCAGCTTGAATCTTCAAACGGTCAAGTATTTCATTTACTTTCTCGCTTTTCCATTCATGTTTAAAAAGCGCAATGTCATTTTGAAGTAAAAGCATAACAGAATCAGCCGTTTCATTTTTTGCGCTTTCTGCATAGTTGGCTGCTCTATCTAAGATTTCTTGCATCTTAGGAATCCAAAAATTAGCTTTATGTTGGTACTGACTAATTTCAAATTCTACATCAAAAATCTGCCTTTCAAAAGGATTATCTTTAAATTGTTCAACGGCTAAAGCCTCATACGCCCAACGAGAAGCCATAAAATCGGCAATCAAAGGAATACGCCCTTTTTCTACAATGGAATTATTAAGCTGATCAAATCTAAAAATTGCACCACTCAAAATCATCTGAGGAATCAAAAGAAGTGGAATCAAGATATAAACTGTAACAGCAGAATTGAAAGAAGCCGAAATATTTAATCCTAAAGCATTGGCAAAACAAGAGATACTAAATAAAACTAACCAATATTGCCAATACATACCTTGAATCTCTAAAATAGTATTACCAATTAGTGCAAAAGTAAGCGTCTGAATTGCCGAAAGTGTAAATAAAATACCTACTTTAGAAGTTAGATAACTCATTCTACTTAGATTCAAGAATGACTCTCGCCTTTGTATTTTCCTATCCCGAATAATTTCCTCAGCACTTACTGTCAATCCCATAAAAAGAGCAACAATAATAGCAATTAGCATATAAGCAGGAACATTGTCATTATATCTAAAAACATACTCTTCGGCATCCTTCGCATTTTTGAAGCGAACAATTACTGAAAGTAAAAGAGCAAGTAATGGAGCTTCCAAAAGATTGATAAGCATATACTGCGTATTACTAATTTTAGAGAGAAAATCCCTAGTCGTAAAAATAGCAGCCTGTTTTATCTTCGATGGAATACTTAATGAGTTTGGTGGTGGTTCATTGACCGTTTCTACTGGAGAAATCGAATGTGTTTGTTTATAAAGGTCATTCCATTCTGGTGGAGCAATTTTTCTTACTCCTGTATATTCGCCGTATTCATTTACAACTCGTGCTTCAATTATATTAAAAAGAAGTTCTGGTGTAACCGTTCCACAAGTTTGGCATTGTCCGTTATCACTTCCTACTTGATTGGTTGCACGCTTAAAATAAGCGATTGCTTCAACAGGGTTTCCATAATAGATAGGATACCCCCCTGTATCTAACAAAATCATTTTATCAAACATTTTATAAATGTCTGATGAAGGCTGGTGAATTACTACAAAAATGAGTTTTCCTTTAAGAGAAAGCTCCTTCAAAAGGTCAATTACATTTTCTGAATCTCGTGAAGAAAGTCCTGAAGTTGGCTCATCGACAAACATAACGGCAGGCTCACGAATAAGCTCAAGGGCAATATTGAGACGCTTACGCTGCCCACCACTAATCATTTTGTTGAGAACACTACCAACTGTAATATCTTTAATTCTATCTAATCCTAAACTTGCCAAAACCTCCATTACACGAGTATCTAGCTCTTCTTCAGTAAGATTTTTGAAACAAAGTTTGGCATTGTAATATAAATTCTGATAAACGCTAAGTTCTTCTATCAATAAATCATCTTGAGAAACGTAACCAATTACACCTTCTACTTTATCTGATTCTGTATGAAGGTTAAATCCATTTATACGGACTTCTCCTTTATATGGACTTTCCAAACCAGCCAAAACATTGAGAAGTGTGGTTTTACCTGCTCCACTTGCACCCATTATGCTGATAAGTTTTCCTGGTCCTTCTGCAATATTTACGTTGCGAAGCCCAATAGTTCCATCTGGAAAACGAAAATCTAAATTAATGGCATTGAATGAAATAGGGTTTTGCTGTGCTGTATCATTATAACGAGTAACTAAATCACTATAATAAAGAGGCGCACCTTTTGGTGTTTTGAAAACACTTCCATTTGAGAAAAGAACGATTGTATCTTTTTTTACAAGCTGACCGTTAAGGAAAATCTCGTCATTTCCATTGTATTTTGTAAAGTATAACTCAACGCTTTTAAGACGAATAAAAACAATTTCGCCGTCTAAGAAACCCGAATCAATAAATTTCTTTCTACTTTCTACTGGGGGAGCTTCTTCATCAAAAACCAAAAGGTCTGGCGAATCAAACATTTGTGGAGAGTCTGTCGACATGACAAAGTTTTCCATTAGTTCGTATTCTTCCTTTGGTATTTTAAAAATTTGAGAAGCCGTTTTAATAATTTCTAGTCTATGGCTACTAAAATTTCTGTCGACGGCAAGCATCTCCAAAATTTTAAACGTAACAATAACTTTTTGCTTTTGAGCGAGTGTTTTATTAATATTTTTACACACCCTTAAGGTACGCATACTATCTTTTAACTGGATATTTCCTCCCTCTCCTTCTGTTGCCTTCTTTGCTTGTCTTTTTGCTTTTCGTATTGCCCTAGCTTTTTCTTTTTCTTGTTGCTCTATTTCTTCAGGCGTTTTTCCTTCTCTAATTATTACTATGTCTTCAGGGTTTTCTGCTGTTGCTTCAGACCCTTTTTCTTTTTTCTCTTCTCCATCTACTCCAAATTCTGCATATTGATCATAAAGTGTTACGTATTCACTAAGCCTTTTTCTATCTAATTCTTGTTCGAAGAATCGAATAACAAAATTACGCTCAGCTTCAGATACGCCACCGTCTTGTTTAGAAACAACTGCAAATAATTGGGTTAGGGCTTTTAGTATTTCCTCACTCATATTCTATTCTTTATCTTTCTTTTGGTAGTACTATGTTATTAATAATAAATTTCTGACTAGAAAGTAGTTTTACGTAAAAGGCATAAAAGGGCAAACTTCGAATAGAGAACACTCTGAGCGAAATTACCCTATAAAAAGTAAATCATTGATAGTAATGGAGATAATAGAAAATAAAAATAATATTCTTTCTTTTTTACATCTATTACTCAGAATTAAGTTAGTAAACTAACTTAATTCTATTATTAAAAGGCATAGTTGAGATAGTATTTATTAAAATAGAATAAAAATCTATCTTGGTAATTTATTTTTATTTTAATAGGTTTTGAAATCAAATGGAATATCTACAAGGTCAGAAAATTCTTCTCCAGCCTCTTCCATATCTTCATCATCTTCGTGAAAATACCAAATTACAGATGCTCCTTCAATTTCTTCTAATTTAGAAAGAATATCCAAGATAAGTTTTGAAGATGCTGTGTTGAAGTATTCCAACTTAAACATAAACTTCGTGTCTGGATTTACTTGATTTTCGTATTCGTCAAGCCAGTCTAAGATAGGTTGATAAAATTCGGCTGCGTCTTCTGGCAGCGAACGTCCAGATATTTCGAATACCTGACGGTCTTTGTCTAAGATTACTTTTGGAGTGTCTTCTGTCGGTTCTAAGTTGATTACGTCCATATTCTTTATAGAGTAGTTTTAGTATAAAATGCTAAAATGAGTTGTAAGTTGAATAATAAATTGAATACCAGTCTGTCAAATTAAATTGACTGTTTAAATTTCTTGTGTTATCTTTTTAATCATCTCCTCCTGCATTAGGATTTCGATCAATAGTCATACGAAGAGAGAAAAATGAAAGTTCATCATTAATTTTTTCAAAATCAAAGCGAATTTTGTTACCTGATTTTCTTGACATGTCAATAAACCCTAGTCCTGCACCACCTCTTACAGGATCTATTCGTCCTGTTTTAATGATACGTTTGTATTCTTCTTTTAATGCTAATTTATCCATAAGATTTATTTCTTTCAAGCGACTTTCAAGTTTCTCTATATCTGTCGTAAAAAGAGGATTTCCAGAAAGAACAAAGTAATGATCATCAGTTTTTGCTAAAGAAAAAATAGCATTATTTTTTCCATAAATATCTTCTTGATAACTTTCTGAATGTCTTACGATATTTTGAATACATTCCATCATGACATTAAAAACCTTTGTTTTGACTTTTCGCTGTTCGCCAAAGGAATCCATGTTGCGTTCTGCCATTGCCAAAACTGACTTGGTTATTTCTTGATTAAACTCGCCTTCATATACTAAAAGCAAGCTTTGTTTGAGCATAACTTTATGTAAGTCATAAATATATTTCATAATTAGTGGCTTAGATGTCTTGAGAGTATCTTTAAAAAATATTTTTAGAGTCCGATTAAATATTTGAAATAAAATATTTGGATTGATAAACCTTCTAAATAAGTAAATAAGTCAGTTTAACAAAAGTACATAGAAAATAATGTTTTAAGCAAAGGTTTTGTCCAAATAAAAAGGGTTTTTAGCGAAAATCAACACTATTTACACAAAATGTTTCTTTTTTACTTGCGTCTTGTACAACTCTTTTTCTTTAAACATGCCTTTAAGTTAGGATAAATTATTAGAAGAACAAAGAGAGAATTAAAATAACTTTAAAAATCAGCTTTATTTTTTTGGAAAATTGAATTTTTTTTAAGAAAACTCAAAAAATATTTATCAAAACTTGATACCAATCATCAAAATATCGTCTATTTGCTTGCTATTTCCCATCCATTTTTCAAAACGATTTTCGAAAGTAATGTGCAGGTCTTCCATATTTTGTTCTCTATTTTCTATCAAAATTTCACGTATTTGTTTGGCAGAGAATTTTCGATCTTCATCTCCTCCAAACTGGTCTGGCAGACCGTCAGAGAAAATATAAATTGAATCTCCTTTTGAAATTTTTTGACTGTGATTACTAAAATCATTCGTTGCGCTATAAATAGCCCCTCCACCAATCGGTTTTCGGTCGCCTTTTAGCTGTATCAAATCTCCTTTTGTAGGTAGGATATACAATGGACGATGCGCCCCTGCAAATTCTACCTTATTTTGTTTTCTATTGATACGACAAAGCGCAATGTCCATACCGTCTTTAGTATTTCCTTCGGTGTCTTGTCGTAATGTTTGAGCCACTCCTTTATTAAGTCTGTCTAATATTTGAGCAGGAGAAAGAATACTTTGACTGGAGCTTATTATTTCATTTAGAATAAAATAACCAATTAGTGAAATCAATGCTCCTGGAACTCCGTGTCCTGTACAATCAACAGCTGCAATATAAACATCGTCGCCTTTTTGTACATACCAAGGAAAATCTCCACTTACAATATCTCTAGGTTTATAAAAGATAAATGAATTTGGGAAAATACTTTGCAAATGACGGCTCTCGGGCAGAATAGCACCTTGAATACGTCTTGCATAATTAATACTTTCCGAAATCTTACGATTAGTTTCTCGTACCTCAAATTCAGTTCGTTTTCGTTCCGTAATATCATGAGAAACTACTAAAATAGATTCTAAATAGGCTTGGTCGTTGTATTCTGGAATAGCTGTCGTTTGCATAACACGCTGACCTGCAACCGAATCAATTTCTAATTCTCTGAGTACTTTATTTCCTGTACGATTTACTTTTTCTGTAATTTCCTCTATTCTTTTTACAATGGCACTAGGTAATTCTGAACCTCTCATCATCTTGTTTGTCAGTGTAGAAGGCTCTAAACCTGTAAGATTTTTAATAGTCGGATTGATATAGAAAATCTTTCCTTCTGGATTGATACGCATGATAAGGTCAGGCGAGTTTTCAGAAAGGGCTTGCATTTGTCCACGCATACGAGATTCTTGTTCTGCACGTCTTCGTTCTGTAATATCTCTAGAATTTATTACAATTCCTCTAATAGCTGGGTCACTCAAACGATTTGTTCCTGTTGCTTCCAACCAAACAGCATCCCCATTTTTCTTACGGTATTCGTATTGAATAGTAATATTTTCATCTGGGTGTTCCAAAAGATTCTCAAAAAGCTGTCTAAATACTTCTTTACTAGCTTGTTGAACATTCTCTACATCGTTTGTACCTATAAGCTCTGATTGTTCATACCCCAAAATAGATTCAATAGAAGGACTTATATAACGTACTTTTCCATTTTTTTCATAAATCGTAATTACTTCTGAGGCATTTTCTAATAAAACCTGCATACGTTTTTGAGTACGATTTACTTCTAAGATTTGCTCTTCTAGTCGTGCATTAGATTTACGGAGTTCTTCTTGAGTAGATTCCATTTCTTCGGCATTTTGACGCAAAACTTCTTGTTGTAATTGAAGCTCTTCGCTCATTTGTTGCGATTCTTGAAGAAGGGAAATAGTACGGTCATTTACTTTTATGTTAAAAATTGTTCTTGCAATGATAATACTAATCTCACGAACAAAATTTACTTCTGTATCTGTAAATCTTGAAAGTCCTGCAAATTCCATTACACCATACACTTTTTCATCTGTAATTAGAGGAACGATAAGCAAAGCCTTTGGTTTTTGTTCTCCCAAAAGTCCCGAACTAATCGTCATATAATTATCTGGAATTTCTGTACGAAGAATAATATCTTGCTCAATGGCTGCCTGCCCTACTAACCCCTCAGCAAAACGAAATGATTTTTTGAGGTATTTTCTTTTATGATATGCATAGGTCGCACGTATTTCGATGGTGCTTTCTTGGGTAATTTCATCTTCTTCTACAACATAAAAACTACCTTGAACAGCATTTGTTTTTTCTGTAATAAAAGCAATAATTTTTTCTGAAAGAAGTTCAATAGTTTGATATTCACGCAAAATTTGCCCTACTTCTGCCACACCTGATACAATCCAGTTACGTTGCTTGTCTTTGCTATCAGCATCTTGAATGCTGTCTCGCATCGTAATTAAGGCATTACCAAATGTATCATTATCTCCCATAGGACGAAAAGAGGCTCTATAATTCCCTTTTCCAATTTGATAAGCAAAGTCTGCTGTCCGTTTTAATGCCTGTACTAGATTATTTACCGCTTCGGTCATTTGACCAATCTCATCGTTAGTTTCTTTTTTGATTTCTTTTGGTAATTCTCCTTTTGCTACAATTCCTAAAACTACCTGCAATCTTTCAATAGGACGAGTAAGGACAGTAGAAAAGCCAAAAGCAAGACCACCAGCAACAATAATAATAACCATACCCGTCAAGATAAAAGCAATTACAAGTCCGTTCAAATCATTTTCTACGGCACTTTTATCTACTTGAGTAACAATTCCCCATCCTACTGGATCGATATAATTCCAAGCTGCAAGTGTTTCTATTCCTTTATAATCGATTGAAAAACCATAACCTGTTGTTTTTTCTTTTAAAGCTCTTTCTAATCCTTCTGCTTTTCCGTCGCCTGTAATTTTTGGAGTATTGGCACGCTGTGATTTTAAATCATTTAGAAAAGTAATTGTAGTGGCACTTTTTTGTCTTCCCAAAACAATTTCTCCTGTCTGTCCTAGCCCTGTTGTATCTGCTACAACATCATAAACAACATCCATATCCAACTCTGCAATGATATAGCCAATGATTAGATAATTTTGTTCTGGGTCATAAATAGGTGCAATCGCTTCCATTCTGCTTGGTGTTCCTAAAAGTTCTTTTGCGATTCTTGGTTCGTTAAAATAAATTCCACCGTTGGCATGCGTTAGAAGAACTTGATAACGATCATAAATTCTACCAAAAATAAGATAGTCGGCTGCTGGATTAGTTTTATAAATTATCCGTCCATCTTTATTTACTAAAACTAAGTTTGGATAATTATATGTCTTTTGAAATGGGAGTAGGGATTCGTCTAAGCTGTTGCGAAGCTGATTTTGTAATGTGTCTGTATATTTATTCTCACTAATTGTATTTACTCTTCGAAGCGATTGTAAGACAGAAGAATATTCTTGAAGCAAACCAACATGCGAACTGATTTGAGAAAAAACACCTTGAATTTCTTTGCTTTTTAGCGTATTGATTACTTTTAGGTTTTGCCAATAACGCTGCTCGACAGCCTCTTTTCCACGATTATAAGAAACCAAACTTAGTACCAATGCAGCCATAAGCACTACTGCTAGGAGTAGTGTCGTGATTTTATTACGAATGCTGAATCGATTACGCATAGAAATTAATTAAAGGGACTAATTAAATAGTTAGATTTATTCTTAAAAGTAAGCAATAATTTTAAATTTTATAAATGTTTGGCAACTAAATCAGCCACTTTATCTATGTATTCTTTTTCTGAATCAGTAAAATCTTTAAAAGAAGCTAATTCAATGACTCCTTTTACTGGATTTTCCTTGATTTCTTTTTTTGTATTATCTTGTTGAATCGGAACAGCCAAAAGAACAGAGGGCTGGCTTTCTCCCAAACCAGAAAGAACATTGAGATACCCTTCTGGAATATCTCTAATATATGTTTTTTGTCCTACTTTGGCTACCTGTCCTGCAATTCCTTCTCCAAATTCATAAAATAATGTTTGACTATCAGGAAGTGCAAAAGCATAAGCAGCGACAAGTTCGATTCTTCTCAAACCTGTATCAGTATGTGCCACATAAAGTGCTCCCGAAACAGCTTCTAACTCGTTACAAATATGTTTGAGTATTTCGTTTGAAGACTGTGTCTTATTTGGATTTTTGAAAATTTTAGACAAAATTTCTCTTTGTGTATTCCAATCTAAAATTTTTGTTTGACTTTCAACTTCCTTTGTTTCTTCATTTACATATCTATCTACATAAATAATATCTCCTTGTGCTTGTTTGCGTTGCCATTGCACATAAAAAGCAACCATCAAAATCAGTCCTAAAAGTAATTCTGAAAGAATAAAGCCCATCAAATAATTACTATTTTCATCTGAAATGGCTGCATTTTGAAGCGTTTCATTCAAACGAAGTAACAAAAACCCAGACACAAAAATACCAATGGCATATATTCCTATTGCCAACCCAAACCAAGTATTATTTTGAAAGAATTTTTTCATTTATCCTTAAATTTTCTATGAAGTGTTGCTTGATAAAGTAAGCTACTACATGTAAATTAATGTGATTTTAAATTATTGTTGATAAATTTTATTTAGTTTTAATAAAAAAGCTATAATTTCATCTACTTTCAATTCATAATCAATTTCTACAATATTTTTTGCAGCCAAAGGCATTGCATTAATCATACTTTCTTCAATATCTTGAATAATAGTAAGTCCTTTTCGATATTTTATTTTCTGCATTCCTACTGCACCGTCTTTATTTGCACCTGAGAGCAAAATACCAATCAGTTTATCACGATATACATACGCTGCCGACTCAAAGGTAATATCTATTGCAGGACGAGAATTGTTTATTAACTCTTCTGTATTCAAAGAAACTGAGTTACCAAGTTCGACGGCCATGTGATAATTGGCTGGAGCTAAATAAACGACTCCTTTTTTGATGCTTTCTTTGTCCATGGGCTCGATAATATCTTTCTGACTTTTGATAGAAAGAGCTTCTACAAAACCATGACGGACATGTTTGAGCCGATGCAAACAAAGAAATATAGGCAAAGGAAATTCACGAGGAATAGAAGAAAGAATCTGAACCATAGGTTGAAAACTTCCTGCCGAGCCACCAATAACGACTGCCTTGTATTTATTTGTAAGATGTATTTCTTTTACCATTTAGCTCAATATTAGCTTGCTAGTAGCTTAAAATTAGGATAGTTGAATGTTATTATATAAAAAATAGTAGTGTATAATTCATAATTAACTTAGAAATTAAAATTTTGAATACATCAAGAATAGTTTAGTTCTTAATTTAATCTTTAATCTTTAATCTTTAATTTTTTTATAAATTTTTTCTTCGTTATTCACTACAATAAATTTGTGTGCAATATCACACCAAATTAACGATTCTTTCGAACCAATAACCAAATAACCGTATTTGAACAAACTTTCGTGCAAACGGTGTAAAACTTGATTTTGAAGTGTTTGATTAAAATAAATCATTACATTTCTACACAAAACTAAATCAAATTTTGAAAAAACACTTCCTTGTACCAAATCGTGCTTACGATACGATACATTTTCCAAAAGAGCTTTATTAATGACAGCTTCTGAGCCTACTTCTGTATAGTATTTTTCTAAAGAATATTTACCTTGATAACGCAAATAATTCTTACGGTTTACCTCCATGTGCTTGAGAGGATAACGAGCTTCTTTTGCTTTTGCAATAATAGAACGGTCGATATCTGTCGCTACAATTTTTGCTTTATCCAAAATACCCATTTCATCTAATACAATAGACATAGAAACAATCTCTTCTCCAGAAGAACATCCTGCGTGCCAAATACTTATTTTGTTGTGATTGAGCATAATGTTAGGAATGATATGTTCACGCAAAACTCGCCAAAAAGTAGGGTCACGGAACATCTCAGTAACATTTACAGTCAGTTCTGACACAAACTCCTCAAAAAATCCTTCTTTTGTGTTCAGAATATGAATGAGTTCGTCGACAGTTTGAAGTTTGTATAAATCAAGCATACGCTTAATACGTCTTCTAAAAGACGACATGGCATAATCTTTAAAATTATAATCAAACTTTTCTTGAATAAAGGTAGTCAGTTTGCGTAACTCGGTTATTTCTATTTCGCCCATAGTGTAAGACATAAGGGAAGTTTTAAGTTATTTTCTTGTTTTTAAATTTTAAGTTTATCCTAAATTTGAGGTTCATTAGGCAAAGTACATGCTTCTTTTAAACTTTACAAGTCTAAGTTAGCATTTTTTATCAATTATCTAAGTAAATTATTGATAATCTATAAATTAAGTTAGATAAACAAGCACTTTAATCAGATGGAGAGGTTCTAATTACTGTTTTTGTGGCAAAAAAAATAATCATAAGATGAAATTCATTTACAAAGCCAAAAATAGTTTTTACTACTTTAGAACGCAGTCAGCGCATTCCAAATAGTTATTTAGTTCTAAAAAAATAAGTGGGTAAAGAGTGTTTTTTAGAAGAGTAAAAAATATTTATCAAATCATTTTAAAACCATACACTTTTTTACTACAAAGATTACGTTACTCTGTAGCTAAAATTTAGTATCAACCACATTTTTATTTATTAGTTTGATTTCATTTCTGAAATGACTTTTGTTTAATTTTGATTAATCCAAAATAATTCACTAACTTCATAAGCATTTTCAATGGTAAATTTTGATTCTGATTGAAAATCCAATAAAACACACACACACAAACTATATATACAAAAAAAATACATATAGAATGAACTAAAAAATAGTAAGAAATTGAATACAGGATTATACGACCCTAGTTTTGAACACGATGCTTGTGGAATCGGATTTGTAGCGCATATAAAAGGACGCAAATCGCACCAAATTATAGAAGATGCCATCAAAATGCTCACACGCATGGAACACCGAGGAGCGTGTGGCTGTGAAGAAAATACAGGAGATGGTGCAGGTATTTTGATACAAATGCCTCATGAGTTTTTTTTAGATGAATGCACAAAATTAGGTTTTGCTTTGCCTCCTTATGGAGAATATGGCGTAGGAATGGTGTTTTTTCCACAAGATGCCGAACTAAAAGAAGAATGCCGAACTATTCTTGACCGAAAAATAAAACAACTTGGTCTTGAGCTTATCGGCTATCGAAAAGTACCCACCAACAACGAAGAAATAGGAGAAAGTGCCTTAGCAGAAGAACCTGTCATGGAACAAGTTTTTATAAAATTGTCTCCCACTATTTCAGAACCTTCTGATAAAGATTTTTTTGAGAGAAAACTATTTGTCTTACGTAATTATGCCACTAGAGTTATCAATGAGAGCGTACAAGGAGTAAATAATAATTTTTATTTTGCTTCCCTTTCCTACAAAACTATTGTTTATAAAGGTCAGTTCACGACTGGACAAGTTCGTCCTTATTTCCCCGATTTGCACAATGAAAACGTCGTTTCTGCACTTGCAGTCATTCATTCTCGTTTTTCTACTAATACTTTTCCTTCTTGGAAACTAGCACAACCGTTTAGATATATTGCTCACAATGGCGAAATAAATACCGTTAGAGGAAATGTAAATTGGTTTCAAGCCTCTGAAACGGAGTTTGAATCCGAATATTTTACGAAAGAAGAATTAGACATGCTTCGTCCGATTTGTGGTTCGTCGCAATCCGATTCTGCCAACTTAGATAATGTTATCGAAATGTTGGTTTTGAGTGGTCGTTCGCTTCCTCATGTCATGATGATGCTTATTCCAGAGGCGTGGGACGGAAATGAGCAAATGGAAAAAATGCGTAAAAAGTTTTATGAATACCACGCTTCATTGATGGCACCTTGGGACGGGCCCGCTTCTATTACGTTTACAGATGGAAAAATTGTAGGTGCAACTTTAGACCGTAACGGCTTGCGTCCGTCAAGATATTGGGTAACCAACGATGATAGAGTAATTATGGCATCAGAAGCAGGTGTTTTGGACATTGACCAATCTACCATTATCTCAAAAGGACGTTTACAACCGGGGAAAATGTTTATTGTAGATATGGAACAGGGAAAAATTTTGAGTGATGAAGAAGTAAAAGCCAAAATTTGCGCTCAACAGCCGTATGGAGATTGGCTCAAAGAAAATAAAATTAAAATAAAGGAAATTGTAAAACCTGCCAGTAGATTTGTTCCATTGACGAATAAAAATCTTATAAAAAGACAGATAGAAGCAGGTTATACTTCCGAAGATTTGAAATATATTATTGGTGCAATGGCAACTTCTGCCAAACCGTCTTTGGGTTCGATGGGTTTGGATACTCCTTTGGCAATTTTATCAGAGCAAAGTCAGCATATCACAAGTTATTTCAAACAATTATTTGCTCAAGTAACCAATCCACCGATTGATTCTATTAGAGAGCGAAGTGTCATGTCATTGATTTCCTATGTTGGAATTAAGCAAAATTTACTTACCGAAACGGCAAAACATTGTCATACATTAGAACTTCCTCAACCGATATTAAGTAATGACGATTTAGAAAAAATTAGACACATCGACAATAAAGGTTTTCAAGCAAAAACTATTTTCACTTATTTCAAAGCTGATGCAAAAGCTGGAATGTTGGAAAGAGGTTTAGATAGAATTTGCAAGTATGCCGAAGATGCTGTCGAAGATGGTTTTTCAATTATTATTCTTTCGGACAGAACTTCTGATTCTAGTCATGCACAAATACCGTCCTTGTTGGCTATGTCGGCAGTTCATCATCATCTTATCAAAAAAGGACTTCGTGATAATATTGGATTGATTACCGAAACAGGCGACGCTTGGGAATCACATCATTTTGCTACTTTGATTGGTTATGGTGCTTCTGGCGTGAATCCTTATTTGGCTTTAGAAACGATTGCCTATCAAAAACGAAAAGGAATGTTAGATACAGACCTTTCAGAAAAAGAATTACAGAAAAATTATATCAAAGCAGTAGGAAAAGAATTACTAAAGATTTTTGCCAAAATGGGAATTTCTACGCTGCAATCCTATCAAGGAGCGCAAATATTCGAAGCTCTTGGAATTGATAAAGAAGTAATTGATAAATACTTTACAGGAACAGTTTCACGTATTGGAGGATTAAAACTTGATGATATTGCTAGAGAGGTTTTGGTTCGTCATCAAATTGTTTATCCTACCCAATCTGCGCCAAAATTACGTTTGGAAGCAGGAGGAATTTATCAATGGAAACAACGAGGCGAAGAACATATTTTTAATCCTCAAACCATTCATTTACTTCAACAATCCACCAAAAGAGAAGATTATCAATTATTCAAAAAATATACTCGCTTAATAGATGACCAAACCGAAAAAGCAATGACATTGCGTGGAATGCTCAAATTTAAGTCTGCAAAACCAATTCCGATTGAAGAAGTAGAACCTGCTTCAACTATTTTTAAACGATTTGCGACAGGTGCAATGTCTTTTGGTTCGATTTCTTGGGAAGCACACACAACACTTGCTATTGCAATGAACCGAATAGGAGGAAAAAGTAATAGTGGAGAAGGTGGTGAAGACTCAAAACGTTATGAAAATTTAGAAAATGGCGATTCGATGAACTCGTCTATCAAACAAGTTGCCTCTGGTCGTTTTGGTGTAAATAGTTATTATTTGAGCAATGCTACCGAAATTCAAATTAAAATGGCACAAGGCGCAAAACCGGGAGAAGGTGGACAATTACCAGGACATAAAGTGGATGATTGGATTGCAAAAGTGCGTTATTCTACACCAGGGGTTGGGTTGATTTCTCCTCCCCCTCATCACGATATTTATTCGATTGAAGATTTGGCACAACTGATTTTTGACTTAAAAAATGCAAATCGTCATGCACGGATTAATGTAAAACTTGTTTCAGAAGCAGGTGTCGGAACGATTGCTGCTGGAGTAGCAAAAGCTCATGCTGATGTTGTTCTTATTTCTGGTCATGATGGTGGAACAGGTGCCTCTCCGTTGAGTTCGATTCGTCATGCAGGACTTCCTTGGGAGTTAGGAGTAGCCGAAACGCATCAAACATTAGTCAAAAATAAATTGCGTAGCCGAATAACCGTACAGGCAGACGGACAAATCCGAACAGGAAAAGATTTAGCTCTTGCAGCCTTGCTTGGTGCAGAAGAATGGGGAGTAGCAACGGCAGCACTTGTAAGTACAGGTTGTATAATGATGCGAAAATGTCACTTAAATACCTGTCCTGTTGGAGTGGCTACACAAAGAAAAGAATTACGAGCTTTATTTACAGGAAAACCAGAATATGTAGTCAATCTTTTTAAATTCTTGGCAGAAGAACTTAGAGAAATTATGGCAGAAATGGGTTTCCGAACTGTCGACGAAATGATAGGACAAAGCGACCGTTTGGCTATCCGAGATAACATCACACATTGGAAACATCAAAATCTTGATTTATCAAAAATCTTATACAAAGCTCCTGCAAATTCGGAAGTAGGTTTGTTCAAACAAGAAGAACAAGACCACGGAATAGACAATGTTTTAGATTATCAACTACTAGAAAAAGTAAAATCGTCTATTGAAAATTTACAGCCTATAAAAGCCGATTTTAAAATCCAAAATACAGACCGAGCCGTAGGTACTTTACTCTCTCATGAAATTTCCAAAAAATACGGTTTACAAGGACTTCCTCAAAATACCTTGCATCTAAAATTCAAAGGAACAGCAGGACAAAGTTTTGCAGCATTTGCAGTAAAAGGAATTACGATGGAAATAGAAGGTGATGCAAATGATTATGTCGGAAAAGGTCTTTCTGGCGCAAAACTTATCTTTTATCCAGACTACAAAGCCAAATTTGTTCCAGCCGAAAATAGCATAATTGGAAACGTCGCTTTCTATGGAGCTACTTCAGGAGAAGCCTATATTAGAGGAATGGCAGGCGAGCGTTTTGCAGTCCGTAACTCTGGCGTAAAAACCGTAGTAGAAGGAATCGGCGACCACGGTTGTGAATACATGACAGGTGGTTTAGTGATTAATTTGGGCGATACAGGAAGAAATTTTGCAGCAGGAATGAGTGGAGGCGTAGCTTATATTTGGAACAAAAAAGGGAATTTTGAAGAAAAACTCAATTCCGAAATGGTAGAAATAGAGCAGCTCACTATCGAAGACGAAAACATTATTAGAATGTACGTAGAAAATCATTTTCGTTACACAGAATCTTTACTTGCTAAAGAAATACTCAATAATTGGGAACGTTCTATTGTTCATTTTATCAAAATAATGCCGATTGATTTCAAACGAGCTTTGTCTGAACGAAATATTAGTTTGTTGCAGAAATTGGAAGATGAGCTAGAAGTAACTACTGTAACTGATTAGCGAGTGGTTATTATGATAATTGTAAGATAAATACAGTATAATTCAATGAAACATTAAATTCTATAAAAATCGTATTTGCAATCTGTATTTATCATTATTTTGCATTTATCTTCATTCATCATAAGAATCATATAAATCATTTACCAATAATACCCTACAAAAAACAAAAAATACTACTAAAATGGGAAAACCAACAGGATTTATAGAATTTACTAGAGATATACCCACCAAAAGAAATATAAACGAAAGGGTAAAAGATTATTTAGAAGTAGAAAAAACACTTTCTAAGGAAAAAGCAGTCGAACAGTCTTCACGCTGTATGGATTGTGGAGTTCCTTTTTGCCATAGTGGTTGTCCTTTGGGCAATATTATTCCAGACTTTAATGATGCTGTTTATCAAAAAAATTGGGAACAGGCTTACGAAATACTCGCTTCTACAAATAATTTTCCAGAGTTTACAGGCAGAATTTGCCCTGCTCCTTGCGAATCTTCGTGTGTTTTGGCAATCAATAAACCTGCCGTAGCCATAGAGGCGATTGAGCGATTTATTATAGAAAAAGCATACCAAAAAGGCTATGTAAAACCAAGAATCCCAGAAATACGAACAGGAAAAAAAGTTGCTGTCATAGGTTCAGGACCAGCAGGACTTGCAGCAGCTTCACAACTCAACAAAGCAGGACATACAGTAACTGTTTTCGAACGTGCTGATGCTATTGGTGGATTACTTCGTTATGGAATTCCTGATTTTAAATTAGAGAAAAAAATCATAGACCGTCGCCTCAAAACAATGAAAGCAGAAGGTATTATTTTCAAAACGAATGCAAATGTAGGTGTAACTATTCGTGTCAAAGATTTGATGGAAGAGTTTGATTCTATTTTGCTTTGTGGAGGTTCTACTGTTCCTAGAGATTTGAATATTAAAGGACGAGAACTTAAAGGAGTTCATTTTGCAATGGATTTTTTGAGTCAGCAAAACAAGCGAACAGCAAAAAAAATACTCAAAAATGACCACGCAGGAAATACTTATCAACAAGGAGAAATCTTAGCAAAAGACA
This sequence comes from Flexibacter sp. CG_4_10_14_3_um_filter_32_15, assembly GCA_002784125.1. Lineage (GTDB taxonomy): Bacteria > Bacteroidota > Bacteroidia > Cytophagales > Bernardetiaceae > Bernardetia. Next base: position 1,342 of record PFKD01000137.1, on the reverse strand, counting down.
AAAAAGTAGTCGTAATCGGTGGTGGAGATACAGGTTCGGATTGTGTAGGAACTTCTAACAGACAAAAAGCAGAATCAGTAACACAAATAGAACTTATGCCGATGCCTCCCAAAGAACGAGCAGAAAACACGCCTTGGCCCAACTGGCCTATGATGATGCGAACTTCATCCTCCCATGAAGAGGGTTGTGAGCGTACTTGGTCTATTCTGACAAAGGAATTTGTAGGCAATGAAAAAGGTGAACTGACTGGCGTAAAACTTGTCGATATAGAATGGAAAACAGAAAATGGAAAAATGGGTTTTGAGGAAGACCCAAAAACAGAAAGAATTGTTCCTTGTGATTTGGTGCTTTTGGCGATGGGTTTTCTACATCCAGAACGTGCCGAAATGTTAGAAGAACTAGGTGTTTTGTTAGACGAAAAAGGAAATATTCAAGCACAAAATTACCAAACTCAAAACCCTAAAGTTTTTGCAGCAGGAGATATGAGAAGAGGACAGTCGCTTGTCGTTTGGGCAATTTCAGAAGGACGTGAAGCTGCTCGTCAGATTGATTTGCACTTAATGGGACATACTGAATTAGAAGCAAAAGCTGTTTCTAGGTTGGATACTGAAAAGGTGGTTTTTGGGTAGGTTTTTTAGCTGTTGTCCGACAACGGTTTAAATTTTATCTTACCAAAAATAGGTTGTAAGATACCATTGACTTCTTATTTTGACACGTTCGATTGTATGTGTTTTTATCTCTTTATTGGCAGTAGTATTTGGAAAAATTCTATCCTAGTTCCTCTCTCAACACTTATAACTATCCTAGAATCACCAGTATGCTCTTAGGTAAAATATACTTCTTTATACTTTAATGGTGTCATACAAGGAGCTATGCTATCAAAATCCTTTTTTGGGATATACGGATTTGATTTTCCAGAAAATTTTATCAAAGAAGTGTCCATTGTTATAGAATCGATTTGCTCAAAACAATTTACGTATAACTTAGGATTTGTGCGAGAACAAGATGTTAGTAAAATAAAAAAAATGATGGTTATAATTGAAATTCTCATGATATATATCTTATTTTTGAAATAACACTTTTATAAGTTATTCTAACTAAACAATCCCAAAAAATTCTCCCTATTAGATTTTAGAGAATATTCATTTTGGATAGTTTTTAAAGGGGGGTATAACAAATTGTCGTTTTTTGTAGGGAAAAGGCAAGCCTTTTCCTTCCATACAGGTATTTTTTTGATACAAACAGCTAGTTTAGGAAAAGGTAGGGTAAACGCACGAAACTTTTTATACTGCTTTTAGTGTGTTTAAACAGACTTTAATTATCAGAGTAAATTCAATTTACA
>PFKD01000256.1 GCA_002784125.1 Flexibacter sp. CG_4_10_14_3_um_filter_32_15 | reverse complement strand
TTTTTGGTAACCCAAAATAACTCTGACAATAGTTTAACTAAGATTGCACCTTTCCAACTATTGACAGCCTTCTGAAAGGACAGTCAAAGTTGAAGAGTTGTTTTACTCCACAAAAACCTTCTTCGTTCCTTCATTTCCCTTAACACTTGGAAAATACATCAACTCCACACTTGCAGGATTGAGCGTGAAAACCCCCGAATAACGAGGTTCTAAAATAATCTCAAAAGTATGCGTTCCGATAGGCATTTTGGTGCAGAAAATAGCTGTTTTTTGCTTAAATTCTTCTCTGTACGTTTCTATTCCTCTGTAATAATAGTAATAATTTTGTCTAAATGAATACGGATTTTTTCCATATACGCAACTTGCAGGAATTGGAACTTCTATCGATACATATTCAGATTCTTGTTTTGCAGTTACTTCAATAGTCAAAGCAATAGGTTTTCCTGCTGTAATGTAAATAGAATCTGATTTTAATTCCGTTATTTGTTCAGAATTTTTATCTTTAAAATACGTTTTGATATAAAAATTGTCGCTTGTCTTTTGAGTTACTTGAGGAACAAAATATTCTTGCGACAAACTCACAAAAACAGGTGCAAGTCCTTTTTTGACTAACTGATTTGGTAGATTTTCTTTAGAAAAAAGATACTCATTTTCTGTATTTAGTGCTTTGTCGTTTGCTGTTATTTCTACTTTTGTAGTAGTATTACTTTTTGACTCAAAATCTGGTAAAATCGTCGACAAAATACTTGCTGATTCGTGCGTACTTCTCCAATATCCATTTTGATTACGACTTTCAAGAAAATACTGTCGAACCTTTGCTAAATCAATAGAATGCGTATTTTTTCCTTTTGCATCTCTCAAAATTTGATACGCCAAAAGATTCGTTTGTACATTATTTTGAAATAAAGAATAATATCCTCTGTAATCGTATTCTTGCCAAAAAACTCCTCCAAAAAGTGTCTTTTTTTGTTTCACTTCCAAGATACGAACCGAAGTAGACAAGTCATACAACTGTCTTAAACGCAAAATAGAAAGTTGATTGTGCAACGAATGATACTTTGCTGTGTCTTCTTGAATTTGCAGAGAAATAGCTAACTTTTCGACACTATCTTTATAGATTTTTTGATAGGTTTTGTTCTTTGCTAATGCTGTATAAATTTCTACTTGCTCATTTTCCATTCGTATAGACAAATCATCTCTCAAAACCTTTTCAGCTTTTGATAAAGTTTCGCTAGGAATTTCATAACCTTTTTCCTTTGCATCAAACAAAACTCCATAAATGTACGCTGTCATGTGAGCATTTGGCGCAGAAGTAGCCCACCAACCCCACCAACCGTCATTATATTGCGCTTCGACAAGTTTTTTAATTAAACTTTCTAGCTCTTTTTGTTTCTTCTTTTCGAAAGGTAAATTTAGAGCCGTTTTGATGTCTTTTTCAAGCATATAGGCACGAATTTTTGAGGCTTTTTGTTCGTTACATGCATACGCATAATTTTGAATGTGTTCCAATTCTGAAATCATTGCTTCCAAAATATTATCTTTTACATACAATTTGACAGGATTTTGATTTGAAACAGAATCTTTAAAAGAACGTAAGTCTAGTGTTGTATCGCCTTCCAAAACAGCAAAAAATCCTCTTGATTGTGTCAATCCTTTTTTGAAAATCGGAATCTTTCGCTCTTCGCCATCTGTATAAACTTGCGTTTCTGAAATATCAGCATTCATGACATATTGAACGGTCAAAGAATCTTGTAATTTATTCAGAGAATCAATAGACAAATCAAGCGTTTTTTGAGAATTATCAGCCACACTAAAACGCAAAGAATCTACACTTGAAAACAAAACGTTTCGTTCTACTTTCTGTATTTTATTTTCCCCATTTTCTCTACTCTTGCCATTTTCTTTTAGGTCAAAATACGTTTTGACTTTGATAGAATCACTACTATACGAAGCTATTTTTCCAATAATTCTGACCGAATCGCCTTCTACCAAAAAACGAGGAAGTGAAAGCTGTGCCGAAAGTGTCAGAAAAGAATTGGTCTGAACGAGTGCTTGACCGTTTTTATTCTTTTTTCCATAAGCGATAGCAAGTGTTTTCCAACTTGTAATATCATCTGGATAGGTAACTTCAAAACTTGCTTTTCCTTTTTTATTGGTTCTTAAAGTTGGCTGCCAAATGGCATTATCTGTAAAATAATTTCGAATATTTTTCTTTTTATTTTGGGTAACAGAATCCTCTAAATCAAGATTTTTAGTTTCAAGATTTAATGAATTTGATAGTTGTAATAATTGTAATTTCTTATTATTACCTAAAATTTGTACACCACTTACTCTACCACTCAAAGCATCTACAAGATTTATTTCAGATACAGAATAAGAGTTAGCATTTCTTATGTTTTCAAAACCATAAGATGCAACTACAACAGATTCTAGCAGTTCTACTGATTCATTCATATTTACATCAAGCCAAATATCATAAGGGGTAGTAGTTTTTTCTACGGATTCAAAACCCACAAAACGAAAAACCAATATACTTCCCACAGGAGCAATAATCGAATAATTTCCCTCCAAATCTGTAACTGTTCCACGATTTGTTCCTTTTATTATGACAGTCGCACCAGGGAGAGGTTCGCCTGTATCATCAGTTAGTTTTCCTCTATATAACTTTCCATTTCTCACGAAATCATAATCATTATAATAATTAGTTATTCTTTGCGATTGATTTGAGGTTTCTATTTCTTCAATTTCTTGCAACTGAGTAGAATCTTGATTTCTTTCTCGTTCATAACAATTTATGCCCAGTTTTTCGAAGTTAATGATTTTAATAGGTTGATTTTTATCGTCTATTTTGAAATTATTAATTTTCTGACATTTATTTCCTCCATAGCTATTATAATAGACAAAAACTTGATACATTCCAGTAGGTAATTTTCCTTTGAATGGAATCCTATTTCTAAAAAAATATTCCTTCTCAAAATCTTTACTCAACGAATCCGAATTTTTGAAGATAAGTTTGTCCCAATGCCTAGCAATAACTTGAAATTGTGGGGTTGTCCATTCATATAAATAAGGTTCAGATTTTTGTACTTTATAAGCTGAATAATTGAAAAATGGAAACACATAGTTGTTATAAAGTAAGCTCTTATCAGTATTTGCAGAAATGTATTTTTGAGAAGAAAAAGAAGATTTAGAAAGTGTATCAATTTTAGTAACTTCTCCTCCCTCATAATAGAAAGTAATATTTTCAGTTGTGTTTTTTATTCTTTGATATTCTTTCAATGAAGCCGAATCAAGCTCAACATATTTACCTTCTTCAAAATTATATCCTACAAAAGGCTCAAAATAAAGTGTATCCCACTTTGTTCGTCTGTCTCTCAAAACTCTAAATTCGCCTTTATTCAGAAGAGGAAAGTGCCATTCATAATGATATGTATTTACAGAATCATTTCGTATAGATTTATATTTTGAGAAAATTCTTTGTGGTGGATTTGCTCCTTGTTGGATTGTCATTCCTTCATTCAAATTTTTATCTCCATACGTAATTCCGAAAAAAGTGTGTGAACCAAGCATCGTTTTTTCTTCATCAGATAATTTTAATTCTGCATTTTTTGTGTGGACATAACTTGGTAAATTATCCAAATTAAAAGAAAGTATCGTTTCGCTTCCAATCGGAACAGAAATAGTGTCAATCGTAATGATGTTGTATTTTAAACGAATTTCTAATTTATGAATGCCTTCTGAAAGTGTAATTAAATGGTCTTGATACACATTTGCACTTGGTAAATACGCCAAACTATCATCAATTTTTATCCAAGCAATATCTTCATATCCTGTTTTATTAAAGAAAAATGGAAATAATGCGCCTGTATTTGGATTGTGATTTATATCAAAAGATTCTTTCAAAAGATTAATTCTATCTGTTTCTGCATTTACATTTTTGAGTTTGGACAATAAAGAATCTTGTAGTTTTTGGTAGGAAATAGAAAGTCTAAAACCTTCTTTTTTTGGAAAAATAAAATTATAATAGGCAATAGAATCTAAGCCAAAACGAGTTTTCCACTCTTGATAATAACCTAATTTTCTATCTCCTATCCCTTGATTTTTGAAGTGAATATCAGTTAATTTTTTCTTTGTTTTGAATCTAAAACGACTGGTTAGCGTATTTGAAATATTTACTCGTGTATAATCATCAAACTTTCCATTGGTAGCCAAAACGGTAAGGTCAGCATTTTTGACAGGACGTTTTTTGTAATTTGTAACGGTTACATTTATTTTTTCTTTGAAAGAAGGCGAAGTCATAAGTGGCGCATCAAGCGAAACAAAAAGCTGTTTTCGGTTGCGTAAAAATACTTCTTTGTTGTAAGAAGTTTTTCCTGCAAAAGTGTGAGCCGTTTGTAAAGTATAGATTTTTTTGTGTTGGTCTTTGACTGCAATTCGAATAATTGAAGAAGAATCAGCTTTTTTCTGTATCAAATTATTTTTACAAAAAAGACTATATCGAACAAGAGATTTGAATGGATTTTGAATGGTCATAATCAAAGAATCTTGTAAATAATAACCACTCACAGACAAACTACTTGGAATGCTGACTTCTTGTGTCAGAAAATTATAGTCATTATTTTTATCAAAATTCAATTCTGAATCTATATCTACCCAAAAATTAAAACGATGATAGATTGCATTTACTTTTTCTTTAAATGGAAATGTTATAGAATCTTTTTTTACGTTTAGATTACTAAAATTATTTGGAAAATATCTATATACAACACCTTTTTTGGAAACTGTATCTTTTCCTTCTCTATAAACGGCATATACAAAACCGTCTTCAAAACGAGCTTCTAAATTCGGTTTTTTGGTAAAATATTCATAATTGATAGAAAGCGTTTTTTCTAATCTTTCGTTATTAGAGTTGTGTAAAACGGCTTTTATATCATAGAGTAAATCAGCAGCAGGAAAAATAGAATCTGGAATATGAATAAACGTTTCTCCAAAAGGCTCTAAATTTTGCTCGTGTTTCCAAGTGATTGGAATCGTGGTAATGGAAGGCTCGTAAGTAGTTTTGAGGTATTTTGTTTCTAATTCTATCTTAATTTTTCCGTCCAAAACATTGAGATTATTAAAATCTTTTGCTGTAATTCGTAGCGAAAAAGGTGTGTTTCTAAACTGACTTTCATCTGAATTTTTTACTTCAAAACTTTTTATTTCTGGCAAAATATAATCTTCGTAATTAATGCTTTTTGATATAAGAATTTTTCCTTTTTTATCTTTTAAAATTATTCCTACAAAATTATCTAATCTAAGTTTTAGAGAATCAGCCAAAATAAATTGATTTTCAAAACCTCCTTTTCGATAGGCTTTTACAGAGTGCAGTTTTTTGTAGGTATTTCTGTCAGTCGCTATAAAAACATCAATTTCATTAGCTGAAATCGGTTTTCCTCTTTTATTTACCAAATAAGTTTTGAAACGAAGCGTATCTAATGGACGATATTTTAGTTTATCCGTTACAATATATCCATTTCCATTATTTCGCTGTCCATTAAAATTAGGATATTTGTTTGAATCATAATTATCATCATATTCGCTTTCATAGTCTTTTGTGAAAATTTTGAGAAAAAAACGAATAAGAGCTAAATCTTCAGCCTCTCCATATTGGATAATTTCGACTATTTTTTTGACTTGACGATACGGAACTATCCAAAAATATTTGATAGGAAAACTATAAGCTACTTTTTTTAAAAAAGGGCGTTTGTAATGGTAGTAATTATTAGTTTGTCTTTGAGCCAGTAAATGCCAAGTTTGCCCTGCGTACTCAATTTCTATATTCGCTGTTTTTTTTTTCGGTTGGGAAGTGTGTAGCTTTTTAATTTTTTATTGTAGGAAAGCGTTTGATTATTCAGTTTTATTTTCAAATCCTGTAATTCATTTCCTAACGAATCATAAACGATGAGCCAAGCTCGTTTTGCATTGCTTTGTAAGACTACATTCAAAGGCGCAACGGTTGTTAGTTTTACTTTCAAAATTTCTTTTTCTGTCCAAACAGTCAAATAATAGCCATATTCCATAGAATCAGAAAAATTAAAGGAACTTAATTTATCTGTTTCGACAGAATCAACAAGAGTCATAAAACTATTCAAGTCTGTTTTATTTTTGTCTAAAAGTTCAGTAATATTTTTGTTTTGAAATATTTTTTTGCTGTCTTTGAGTTTGTAAATGAGTGCAAACTCACTTTCTGTTGAGCTAGTTGGGAGATAAGAATTTTTTGTAGCTGGATTGTTTTGAGAAAAAACGAAAGTAACAGAAAGACAAAAGAGAAGAAGTAAGAAGTAGATTTTTTTCATAGTGAGTAGTTTTTTGTTTTAGTTTTGTTAGAATTACTCTCTATTCGTAAAAAGATGATAAAGTGTTGCAAAAAGTGTTAAATTAGGGTTTAATTTGAAAATCAATTTTGAATATAAAATGCAAAAAAAGCAAAGTTCTAACTACAAAATCTATAATCAATCTTGTTATGGATTAAAGCCATTAAAAGATAATTCTATTGATGCGCTTGTTACTGACCCACCTTATGGAATTTCGTATCAAAATAATTATTGGGATAAAGATTTGCCTCAAAAACAGATTTGGAAAGATTCGTTGCGTGTTTTGAAGGAAGGTTCTTTTGGTTTAGTGTACTGTACCCTACTATTTTTTGTAGTGTAGGATTGGTGAAGGATTTGGCTTCGCCGAGCTTTGGTTGTAGGATTAATA
>PFKD01000279.1 GCA_002784125.1 Flexibacter sp. CG_4_10_14_3_um_filter_32_15 | reverse complement strand
GCTCTAATAAAGTTCATTTTTGAGGTTCTACAAAGGTTACGTTGCGCTGCAACTGAAAATCAAATACTTAAAAATGTCACTCATGTTGCATGTCTTTTTTTGCTAATTCTTTTTGAAATTCAATTTGTGTAAGTCCTGCTAATTTTTTAGCTTTTCCCATACTCAATTTTACTTTTTGATATAAATAGGTAGCAATTTCTATTTTTAGTTCATCAGCAGAAAACTCTATACTTTCCAAAATTGGATAAGGAATAATTAAATCTTTCATGGCTGTCTTGGAGTTCATTAAAACGATTATTTATGTTTTTTAATTAAACGATTAATCAATGAGCAAAGTTGTAACTATATTTTTATCTTATTTAAAAAAGTAATTTCCCTATAATTGTCTGATACTTGAAAATGTCTTGACAATTAAAATGATTCAAACTTAGCCAAAACAAAAAACTTAGTATTTTCTTAGTATTTTTGTACTATAACAGAAATAATTGTAGCATACGCTTTAGCGTGTAAAAAATGTACTGAATGCTTTAGCTTTCGCAACAAAAAAACACAAAAATATACAACACATAAAATACTATGAGTGCAAATCCTCCAGTTCAACTTCCTTATACCTCCAAAAACAAACTGCGTGTCGTTACGGCAGCAGCACTTTTTGATGGACACGATGCAGCTATAAATATAATGCGCCGAATTATTCAATCTTCGGGTGCAGAAGTGATTCATTTAGGACACAACCGTTCGGTAGAAGAAATTGTAAATTGTGCCATTCAAGAAGATGCACAGGCGATTGCCATTACTTCTTATCAAGGTGGACACGTAGAATTTTTTAAATATATGCACGACCTTTTGAAAGAAAGAGGTGCAGGGCATATCAAACTTTTTGGTGGTGGTGGTGGTGTAATTCTTCCATCCGAGATTGAGGAACTGCATAATTACGGCATTACAAGAATTTATCATCCAGATGATGGACGTGAAATGGGATTGCAAGGAATGATAAATGATTTGCTTGAACAAACGGATTTTCCAACAGGACACGATGTAGAAATCAGCGAAGTAGAAAAAGTAAAAGAAAGAAATTCTAAAAATTTGGGAAGGATTATTTCAGCCGTTGAAAATTATCCAGAAAAAAATAAAGAAATTCTAAAGAAAATAAAAGAATTAATTCCTGAAAAAGTAGCTCCTGTTTTGGGAATTACAGGAACAGGTGGTGCAGGTAAATCTTCATTAGTTGACGAACTTGTACGACGTTATTTGATGGATTTTGAAGACAAAACGATTGCCATTGTTTCGGTTGATCCTTCTCGTCGTCGTACTGGAGGTGGATTATTGGGCGACCGTATTCGTATGAATTCGATTACAAACGACCGTGTTTATATGCGTTCTTTGGCTACTCGTCAATCAAATTTAGCTCTTTCAAAGTACGTTCAAGATGCGATTGATATTCTTCGTGCTGCCGAATTTGACTTAATCATCGTCGAAACTTCTGGAATTGGACAATCCGACACAGCCATTACAGACCATTCTGACGCTTCTCTTTACGTCATGACACCTGAATACGGTGCAGCTTCGCAGTTAGAAAAAATCGATATGATTGATTTTGCCGATGTAATTGCACTCAATAAATTTGACAAACGTGGTGCTTTAGATGCCCTTCGTGATGTCAAAAAACAATACAAACGAAACCGTAATTTGTGGGACACACCAGATTCAGAAATTCCTGTTTTTGGTACGATTGCATCACAGTTTAATGATATTGGAATGAATACGTTGTATCGTACTTTGATTAACAAAATCAATGAAACATCGCCTACAAAGTTTGATTCTTCTTTCGAAATATCAGCTCAAACGTCTGAAAAACAGTATATTATTCCTCCTTCAAGAGTTCGTTATCTGTCAGAAATTAGTGAAAATAACCGTCGTTATGATAAAAATGCAGAAGAACAAGCCGAAATTGCACAAAAATTATATGGTTTAGAACTTTCTATTCAGTCTATTTCTGAAAATGAAACAATGGAAAAAAGTTTGAAAGATTCTATCATAAATGGCTTAAAAGATACTTTCGAACAAATAAAACTTTCTTTAGAAGGCACAAATTGGAAAATCATTGAGGATTGGCAAACAAAAGTCGCTACTTATACGGCTGATGATTTTGTTTATAAAGTTCGCAACAAAGAATTTAGCTTAAAAACTTATACGCTTTCTCTTTCTCAATCCAAAATTCCTAAAATTTCTCTACCAAAATACAAAGCGTGGGGAGATATTTTGAAATGGAATTTGCAAGAAAATGTACCGGGAGAGTTTCCGTTTACGTCAGGTGTTTTTCCGTTTAAGCGTACAGGCGAAGACCCTACTCGTATGTTTGCAGGAGAAGGAGGCCCCGAACGCACCAACAGACGTTTTCATTATCTTTCAAAAGGAATGCCTGCTGCACGTCTTTCAACGGCTTTTGATTCGGTTACATTGTATGGAGAAGACCCAGATTATCGCCCAGATATTTATGGAAAAGTGGGTAATTCAGGTGTAAATGTATGCTGTTTGGATGATGCAAAAAAACTCTATTCAGGTTTTAATCTTGCCGACCCAACTACTTCGGTTTCCATGACCATCAATGGTCCTGCTGCGACGGTGTGTGCCTTTTTTATGAATGCAGCCATTGACCAGCAATGCGAAATTTATATCAAAGAAAATGGATTAGAAGAAGAAGTTGAGGCAAAAATCAAGAAAAAATATGAAGGAAAAATCCGTCCTACTTATAATGGAAAATTACCAGAAGGAAATAACGGCTTAGGTTTGATGCTTTTGGGAGCAACAGGCGATGAAGTTTTGGATAAAGAAATTTATGATAAAATAAAAGCAAAAACACTCACACAAGTTCGTGGAACGGTTCAAGCTGATATTTTGAAGGAAGACCAAGCGCAAAATACGTGTATTTTTAGTACCGAATTTTCGCTCAAACTCATGGGAGATATTCAGCAATATTTTATCAATCATCACGTTCAAAATTTCTATTCGGTTTCTATTTCGGGTTATCATATTGCCGAAGCAGGTGCAAATCCGATTACGCAACTTGCCTTTACACTTAGCAACGGTTTTACGTTTGCCGAATATTATTTGAGTAGAGGAATGGATATTAATGATTTTGCACCGAATTTCTCGTTTTTCTTTTCGAATGGAATTGACCCAGAATATTCTGTTATTGGTCGTGTCGCTCGTCGTATTTGGGCAAAGGCGATGAAATACAAGTACGGAGCAAACGACAGAGCGCAAAAACTAAAATACCATATCCAAACTTCTGGGCGTTCGCTTCACGCACAAGAAATTGATTTTAATGATATTCGTACTACCTTACAAGCCTTGTATGCCATTTACGACAACTGTAACTCGCTGCATACCAACGCTTACGACGAAGCCATAACAACACCAACGGAAGATTCTGTTCGTCGTGCTGTGGCGATTCAGCTTATCATCAATAAAGAGTTAGGACTAGCAAAAAATGAAAACCCGTTGCAAGGTTCGTTTATTATTGAAGAACTGACTGATTTGGTAGAAGAAGCTGTTTTAAAGATTTTTGACCAAATTACAGAGCGTGGTGGTGTTTTGGGAGCGATGGAAAGACAGTTTCAGCGCACACAAATACAGGAAGAAAGTATGTATTACGAAATGCAAAAACACACAGGCGAATATCCGATTGTGGGTGTAAATACATTTTTGTCTTCGAAGGGTTCGCCTACCGTTATTCCTGCCGAAGTAATTCGTTCGACAGAAGAAGAAAAAGAGTATCAAATAAATATGCTCAAATCGCTACATTCGTTTGACGAACAAAAAAATCAGCAAATACTCAAAGACCTTCAAAAAGCAGCCATCAAACACGAAAATATGTTTGAACACTTAATGACAGCTACTAAAACCTGTTCGTTAGGACAGATTACTAGAGCGTTGTTTGAGGTGGGAGGGCAGTATAGGAGGAATATGTAGGGTTTGTATTTCTGTATTGCTTGAATCTAAAAACGCTATTTTATAAAATTGAAACTTTGCCTAATTTTTTATAAACAGGTTTTTCTTCAAACAGTAGCACTTTTAAACCCTAAGGGTCTTAAAGACCCTTAGGGTTTGTATTTTCGTACTTTGTGAATTTAAAAATCTTCCATTTCTAAAATCAAACGTTCGTCAATATCTCTTTTATGATGGATTATAAATTGTTCTTTTCCTCCAAACCAATCAAAAACCTCTTCTTTCATTAATTTTGATTTTTTATTAGCTAAAAAAGAATGATAAGAAGTATAATCCCAATCTAAAATATCCTTTACAAAACCGTGATGCACAGCATTTGCATGAACATAATGAATTGCATTTGTAAAATAACTATCTGTTTTTACTTCTTTTCTGCCAAAACTCTGTTTGAATAATCCTCCTCCTCTATTGTATTGTTTATTGAATGCCTTTGCATACGCATTTTGAAAAGTACCTATTCGGTTGGCTAATAATGTACTTATAGATTTATCTTCGTCTTTCCATTTTTGACGTTTGAGTTTCTTTGGGTCTAAACAATCTAATATTTCCTCTTCTGAACGCAAACGAATCAAAAAATGATAGTGATTAGGCAAAAGACAATAACAAAATGTTTCTGCTATTGGAAATATATATTCTGCATAGCGTTGTGGAAAATAACGATAATTTTCAGCCGAACGAAACAAATTTTCTTCTCCAATAGCGTGATGAAACAAATGATATGTTTTTTCAGGTAACATAGCTTGTCTATTGTTTGCCATAATTCTGTGCGTTTTTAAACCCTAAGGGTCTTGAAGACCCTTAGGGTTTTTGTTATTTTTCCAGTTTTCGTACTCTTTCCTCTAATAAAAAAAGACGTTCTAGTAGCATTGAAATATCTACTTTTTCATTGATTGTAGATTGATGAATGAATTGATGCGTTATTTGAGAATTATTATTTGTAATTGCACAAACAGCTTTTTCTTTATTGAGACTTACTAAGTCCTCAACAGAAATATTTAAAACTTCTGATATTTGTTCTAACCGAGAATAAGGAACATCTGTTTCGCCACGTTCTATTTTACCATATCCATTTTGCGAAATACCTAACTGTGTAGCTATAAAATCTTGTTTATACCCTCTTAATTCTCTAATAAATTTTATTTTGTCGCCAATAGTTGCGTTTTCGTTAATCATATGTATAAAATAAAACTGTGAGTTGTTATTTAAAACTCTAAAGTATTGGTTTTTACTTTTAAAAACAAGAAATTGTAAAAATATTTTTAGTTTTTATCAAAACTAGGGAAATACCTATGTCGTCGTTCGTAAAACGGCTTTCTCCCAAACTTAAATTAAATAATATGAATAAGTTTTATCTTTTATTGATTATTTCGTTCTTATTAAATTCCTCTTTTATAGGCTTCACAAATATAAAAAAGGAATTTAAAGTAAGTTATAAATATGTGAGAAATCAGAATCTATCTACTAAGAAATGGAGTGATTGGAAGAGTTCTAAAAATACGTTTATATTTAATATCAATCCTAATGGAGATATTAGGCATATCAACCCTACAAATCAAATTTATATATTTCGGTATCTCACAAAAGAGGTTGAATTATCACGGGGACAACCTTATGATGTTATTTGGGTTCAAGCCTCAGATGGTAATATTTGCCTTATACAGTATTTTTACGATGATAAAAAGGGATTACATATTTCGCTTGATGGGCGTTTTGAAATCGAGTTTGCTAATTGATACCACATTATTACTGGTATTAAGCCAATAGTTAAATGTAAAATTTCACTTCAAGGCTACTTTCTTTCATCTTTATAGTGCAATTTTTCAATAACTATATATTATTTTTATTATTCAATTCTAAATCCATTTCATATGAAAATCAATAAAATACTTTTCGTTGCCATGCTTTTTTCTGTCTTTTCTTTATTTAGTTCTTTTTCTATTTTAGATGATCCTGAGGCTTTATTGCTCACTCCTATATATTTAAATGAAAAAATGGATCTTTATTATTACCAAGCAGGGCATAGAGATGTGGAATACCGAGCTATTTATAGAGAAAATAAACAAGTTTACAGAGTAAAGGGATTCTTTGGAGCTACTTATTATCTAGTTCCAGCTAGGTTTGATTTCAGATATACCAAGGAGGTATTGGAAGAAGGAGGTTATGGTATCTCCGAAATAGAATTTTGGGATTACGATGATATCCATGAACAGAATCGTAATAGTCCAAATCCTCTTTTTAGTAAATTAATCCTAACTAAGCTTCGTGAGGCTGTAGGATATTAATACACTTTCGGCTCTCGCTTGGCTTTGCCGAGTGAGTTCTATGTATTCGGCATTTTGCCGTGGTTTTTGTATTTGTGTTGCAAGTGGGAATTAGCTTTTCATTCTAAACTAGTTTGCCTTTTTTCATCCTACAAACAGGAAAGAGCGTTTAGGAGAAGGTAGGGTATTTTTATAGAACCTTCTTTGAATAATTTATTATTTGAAGAAGGTTTTTTATTGTATCAAAACATCAAAACCATTTAATCCGTATATTTAGGAAAGCATTTACCATTAATTCTTAAAAGCCATGCAACAACAAAAACAAAATAGACTTTCATTAGAAGATTATATACAACTAGAAGAAGAAACACATCAAAAATATGAGTATTATAATGGCTATGTAGAAGCGATGGCAGGAGGAACGTATGAACATAATACGATTACTACAAATATTTTGTCAGAAATAAATATGAAACTAAAAGGCAAACAATGCCAAATAATGAATAGTGATACAAAGCTCTATTTAGAGAATAGCAATAGTTATCTTTATCCTGATGCGATGATTTTTTGTGGAGAAAAAGAACGAGCTGAAAACTATAAAGATGCTT
>PFKD01000399.1 GCA_002784125.1 Flexibacter sp. CG_4_10_14_3_um_filter_32_15 | reverse complement strand
TCTACAAAGGTTACGCAACTTTGTTGCTAGGAAAGGACTATTTTAGATTTTATAAATGTCACTCATGTTATACTATACCATTTATTTTTTCGTAAATTTGCATTCTTATTTCGCTGTTGTTTGTGTTCTTAACAAATAATATCATATAAAACAAAAAAATGAAACAATCTGAAATCCGTTTTAGTATAGAATTAGATGATAAAGACCTTCCAGAAAAAATATTTTGGAAAGCAAGTGATTCAGGACAACAACTTGAAGAAGCAAAAGCTATTGCTTTAGCGATTTGGGACGGTCATGAAAAAAACTGTTTGCGTCTAGATTTATGGACAAAAGACATGCCTGTTGAAGAAATGAAAGGGTTTAGTATAAATATTCTAGGTGGAATGGCTGATACACTTCTGAGAGCCACCAACGACGAATATATGGCACAAGAAATTCATCAGCTTTGTGAAAAATTAGCTCTTTATTTGAAAGAAAGTCAGCAAAATACATAAAAGTAAATTCTAAACCCTAAGGGTTTGGGAAGCCCCACAGCTCCTATGATTTCAGTACGAAAAAATTCAAACGAGATACCACCAATTTTACAATCTTCTCAAACTCAGAAGGCTATCGAAACCTTGCTTGATATTGGAAAGTTTGTAGGTTATCCTCGTTTGGATATTTTGATGCACGAGGAGGTTTTGGGAAAACTTCTTGAAATTCATTACAGCAAATGTGCTTTTTGTGAAGTAGGAATTTCTATTGAAGAATCGACGGCTTTTCTGACACATTACCGTCCACCTGAAATTTATTATTGGTTGATTTATGAATGGACAAATCTTCTGCCTGTTTGTGAAGAGTGTAAACTCTACGAGGATAGTCAGTTTCCGATAATGAATAAGCACAAACGAGTAAAAACACCTCCAAAAGATAGAACGCTTTGGCGTATTGATTCGGATATTCATTTGGCAGAAGAACCTCTAATTATTAATCCAGAATTAGATGTTCCTGAAAAATATATTGCGATTGATAGAGATGGAAATTTGCAACCCATAAAACGAAATTTGCGGGCAGCTTCTACTATTACAGCCTATAAAATAAATATGGGTTCGTCAGCAGTTGCTCGTCATCGAATTATCCGTGAAATTACTCAAAAACTCCATCAAGCTGCAACTGATTTATTAGAAGAAACTGTTCGTTACCCAGCTCCATATACTCTTTTGCAAAAGTATTTTGAACCTATTTTGACAGAACTAAATACCATAGCAGCACAACGAACACCTCATGCGATGTTGGGTAAAAACATGCTTTTCAATTTTGAATATTTTTTTATAGAAGAATGTGAAGATTTTGAAATTATGCGTGTCTTAGAACAAGTGCAAGTTCATTTTATCGAAACGATTACGCCTTTTTTAAATATAGATTTTCCAGAAGAACAGCGAGCAAGTGAAGATAATACACTTATTTTGGAGTCTATGTTTATCAAAAATATACGCTGTTTTGACAAACTTTCCATTGATTTGCCTCATATTCATACAAAAGAAAATATTACATTAATTGTAGGAACAAACGGAACAGGAAAATCGACTATTCTTCAACTTATTGCGCTCGGTCTTGCGAATGTTCCAAAACCTCCAATTAATTATGGCTGGGAAAATGTAGTGCATGGCAATAAAGACACAGGACATCTAGTGCTGCGTTTGCAAGGATTTGGAGAAGAAGTAAATATCAAATTTAAGATTGATAAAAATGGTGTAATGCACACAGGAAGTCATCGACGTTATTTTGAAATGATACGTGCTAATTTATTGATTTTGGGATATAGCACAGGACAACGTGGACTTCGAAACTATGATTTTCAGCATCGTACTTTTGCGCCTATTGCATCATTATTTGGGGAAAATGGTTTTTTGAAAAGCGAAGATGACCACAGTACTTATTTTTATATAGAGAATAATATTGAAGCTATTCGAAAGATAGTCAATCGTTTGCTTGCTCCTTCATTGGGAATAACGAAAAATCAGCACGATGAAAAATTAGAACAAGGTCTTTTAGGGCTTAATAAAGATGGTAATTTTATCTTTCAAACAACATCTGGAGAAGCTCTTATTTCAGCTATGTCAGATGGTTTTCAGACTGTTTTTAGTTGGGTTTTGGATTTGTGTGTACGAGCTATTCAGCATCCTTTTGACTTAGAATATCCAGAGAGCGTACAAGCTATTGTCTTGATTGATGAGATTGATGTTCATTTGAGTCCAAATTTACAGCGCACACTTATCCCTCGTCTTTCAGAAGTATTTCCCAATACACAGTTTTTGATAGGAACACAAAGTCCCTTTATGATTCAATCGATGGCTGCTAATAATGTTATTTCCTTAGAATGGGAAGATGAGCGAATTATTGCTCATCCTCTTTTGATGGAAGGAATGCCATGGGCTTGGACAATTAGCGAAATTTTGGCTCGTTTGTTAGGAAACGTAACCGAAATATCGCCTATTATGGATGATTATCTGACTGAATTATCTCAAGCGATTGGAAAAAATGACAAACTCTATGCAGAGCAGTTGTATCTAAAAATAAAAAATGCACTTCCCAAACTAAGTCCGTATCATGAGTATTTAGAAATAATAGCAAAAGACTATTTTACAGTTACTACTAAAGAGTAATCAGAGTAATCAGTTACCAGTAAGATTACTTGTTACTAAACTAAACTAAACTAAACTAAAATTAATTTAATTAATAAAGAAATTCTTTTTGGTTGAGTAAATAGCTTTCATTTACCCAAAGAATAGCACGGTGTTCGTCGTCAAACTTACGAATCCATTTGAATCCTTTTTCTTTAAGTTGTTTTTTGTTTTTTGAAAAAAAAGCAGTTATTTTTCCTTTTTGGTCTTGCGTGGCAATAAAAATCATTGAATTAGTGTTTTAAAAAAATTGAAGCACAAATGAGTAAGAAAAATAGTTACTTAGAAATAATAATTAAATTCTGTTTCTGTATTCTAAAAAATGTATCTTAAAGCAATTACTTCTTACTTCTTGTCAGTTAAATTACTAACACAGTCAATATACGAAATTTTATTTGCTTTTGCAAATTATAACCAAATTAAATTCTTATTAATTTTTAATTAACGTTTTTTGTTTTTTCAAAATTAATTATTTCGTATTCGTTTTATATTCAAAAAACATTAATTATTTCGCTTTATCAAATTTTCAAATTCCCTATTTTCTATGAAGTTTCAAAAAATACTTTTTCTTCTTTTTTTTCTTCCTGCTGTTAGTATTACACATGTGAGTTGTAGCCAAACAGATTATAAAGCAACACTAACAGAAACAAATGATTCTTTAGCTCTCATAAATAATCTGACTGATTCCTTAAAGCTAAAATTAAATGATACTACACTTTCAGCCATAACAGACAATTCAAAAACAAAAAAACAAACCCTTCAAATTATTGGAGTGGGTGATATGATGTTCGGAACAAATTTTCCTTCTGCTGCACATTTGCCACCCAATGAAGGTAAAGATTTGATTTCAGAAGTAGATTCTATCCTTAAAAGTGCCGATATTACTTTCGGAAATTTGGAGGGTGCAGTATTAAATGAAGGTGGTAGTGTGAAACGCTGTTCAGACCCTAGTAAATGTTATGCCTTTAGAATGCCTGAAAAATTGGTGGAAGATGTCTTGAAGCAAGGAGGTTTTGATATAGTCAGTATTGCCAATAATCATGTAGGTGATTTTGGAAACGAGGGCAGAGAAAACGGTAAAAAATTCTTAGAACGCATTAATGTAGAATATGCAGGTCTGACTTCTTGCCCTTATACCATCTTCGAAAAAGAAGGCATAAAATACGGTTTTGCAGCCTTTGCACCCAATTCTGGAACGATGGATATTAGAGATATTAAAGCAGCCGAAGAAATTGTAAGAAAATTAAATGATTCTTGTGATGTCGTAATTGTTTCTTTTCATGGTGGGGCAGAAGGAAGAAGTAAACAACACATTACACGCAAAACAGAAACTTTTTATGGAGAAAATAGAGGAAATGTCTATGCTTTTTCTCACGCCATGATTGACGCAGGTGCTGATATTATTTTTGGACATGGCCCTCACGTTACTCGTGCTATGGAAGTCTATAAAGGTAGGTTTATTGCTTATAGTTTGGGTAATTTTTGTACATATGACCGTTTTAGTTTGCGTGGAGAAAGTGGACTTGCTCCGATTGTAAATATCAAAACTGATACCGAAGGCAAATTTATTTCTGGTCAGATTACACCTATTATTCAGCTTGGAAGAGGTGGTGTTACGCTTGACAAACAAAAAAGAGTAATTCCAATCATTCAAAACCTAAATAAAACTGATATTCCAAAAGGAATTATTGAAATAACGGATGAAGGAGAGATTTTGATGAAAAAGAAATAAAACCGTTTTTGTAGGGACAAGGCATGCCTTGTTCCTACTCTAATAATTAAAACGACTAAATCTTTCCATTCAAACTAGACCAGCCACCACCATTAATAACATTGGTATAGCCTTTTGATTGCAGCATACTTTTTGCACTTCCACTACGCATTCCAGATGCACAACAGGTAATAATAACTTGATTTTTGTCTTTGAACTGTCCAAGTTGATTTCCCAAAGTATCCAAAGGAATATTTTTAGAACCTTGAATGTGTCCTCCTGCATACTCGCCTTTTGAGCGAACGTCGATAATAATTGCACCTTCTTTTAAAAGTGCTTTGTAGTCTGTCGGAGTACCTGCACCGAATAAATTTTTAATTGCGTCTAACATAATTGTATATAATTGAAGAGTGATAAATTCAAATTTGAATACGACAAAATTAGAGCATTTTTTAGAGAAATTTGGTAACACAAGTTACAGAACTAAAAATAATTGAATTTATTTTTTTCTTTTGTTTTTCCAATCTTTCAAATTCTTTACGACGTTCAAAGCAGGTTTTATTGTATAATTGAAAGGAAAAGAACGCAATCTAAAGGCTCTTGAAAGGGTATTTTTTTTGGTGGAATGTATAAAATTCGACAAATAAGATTGATAAAATGCTTTTTTAGAAATAGAAAGTTCAATATTTTGAGATAACAGTTCTGCCCAAAACTCTCCTAAAAGGTTATTAAAAACCATCTTGTTATAAATTTCTATTTCTTGATTTTTGGAATGAAGTAGTTCTAACCAATTCTTAGCTGTTTCGAAAAAGGATTCATTATTTTGTTCAAAATCCATATTTCCAATTTTTTTATGAATAATTAATTCATCTTGATTGGCATAGATTCCTAGCTCTTCTAATTGATTTTTGTAGATTTTGAATACATTTTCTTGTAATTCTTTCTCTTTTGTTTGACTAATATTTTCATTGTGAAGCCTATATTTTACTAATGATTCGGCAAGGTTTATAACCCTTGTTTTTTGAGAAATACGTACCCAAAGGTCATAATCTTCAGCAAGTGGAATTTCTTCTCTGTATTTCAAATCTGCAAATTCTCTTCGCATCATGACAGACGACTGTGCAAACTGATTCAAAAATAATAGTTTTGCAGGGATTCGTTCTGGACGATGTTCTAACTGCCAAGCTCCTTTGATTGTGTTTTCATTATCAATAATTGTAACCCAAGAACCTACTAAACCAAATTCTTCATTTTTATCCAAAAAATCAGCTTGCTTTTCTAATCGTGTAGGTTCTGCGTAATCATCACAATCTAAAATAGCAATATAATTTCCTTTAGCTTCTTCGAAAAGACGATTGCGAGTATAAAAAATCCCTTTATTTCCATCATTTTCTAATAAACGAATGCGCTTATCTTGGTATGAATTGATTATTTCTGCACTTTTATCTGTTGAGCCATCATTTATAATTAGCAATTCAAAGTCCATATAAGTTTGATTCAAAATACTTTCAATAGCTATTTTGAGGAATTTTTCTCCATTAAAAACAGGCATTACAACACTTATCATAGAATAAATTTAGAAGTCTGAATTTAGAACTTAGAAGTGAAATTTCAATCACTTTTTATAATCTTACAAAAATAGCTTAAACTTTATTCTATCTCAAACATTATTTAGTAAATAGAACTTTTATCAATCAACAAATCCAAAATAAATACCTCATTATGCAAACTATATACGCCAATCAAAAAGCCTTACCATCAAGAAAACAACTCACCGAAACATTAATCGAAACGATTACTGAATCAGAAGAACAATTAGATGCTTCTTTAGAACGTGAACTTGTCCTTTTTAAAGATGAAAAAAATGAACTAGATTATATCATAAATACACTTATCCAAGTCTGTAAACTCTCTTCTGGAGATGCCTTTGATGTAGTTTCAGAGGCGAATGCAAAAGGACATTCTACCATCACAACAGGAACATTTAATGAACTCAAACCACTTCGAAAAGGCGTTTGTGATAAAAATATTTGGGTAGAAATTTTGTAATTCTCAAAATTAACTTTGAAACTACAATGATAGACTTAGCAAAACTAAACCATTATTTTGGAATGTTTAAGGACTTGGGAATGCAAGATTTGAAAGATTTATTTGCAAACACAAGCCTCAAAACCCTTGAAGTTTCTGATTTTTTCATGAAAGAGGGTGAACAAAAAAGACAAATTGCCTATATCAAAAAAGGATTAATACGTGCTTTTTTGGTTGATGAAAAAGGCGATGAAATAACGACTGTTGTTCGGTGGGAAGACCAATTTATTACTTCTTATGATGTTATTTTGTATAATCGTCCTTCTCGTTTTTATTATCAAGCCTTAGAAAAAACGGAGATTCTAGTTATAGATTATGATTTGGTTCAAGAAATTATAGCCAAAAATCCAAAATTAGAACAAGGCAGATTATTCTTTTTGCATAATGTCCTCAAAGATTCTTTTGCAAGAGTGGAGTCTTTTACGCTTTACTCTCCAGAGGAACGCTACATAGAATTTGTCAAGTCAAAGCCCGATATTGTAAACAGAGTTCCCGATAAATATATCGCCACTATTTTGGGAATGACCCCCGTTTCGCTTTCAAGAATTAGAAAACGAATTGCGACCAAGGAAATGCAAAAAAATAGCACAAAAAAATAAGCGCATTTTTTCATTACTTATCTTTTGTTAATCTCCAAAGGGTATTCTGTATAGTATATTTGTATAAATCAAATCAATCATAACTTACTCATTATAAAATGATTGACTGAATTTATACACTCTAAAACAAATATATTATTATGGAAACTCAAGCCTTTCATTTTTCGCCATATCTACCTCTTATTAGCAATCTGCTTCGCTATTTTATTTTTGCAGGTTTAGCTTTTTTGATTGTCTATAAATTATTTTCCAATCAATTTTTAAATAATAAAATTCAAAAACGAGTTGCTCAAAAAAAAGATTTTTTGAGAGAAATAAAACACTCTATTTTTTCCACTTTTGTTTTTGGAAGTATCGGTTTTGGTTTTATTTATTCTTCTTTGGGAAGTTATTCACAGATTTATACAACTATTTCTGATTTTCCGTTGTGGTGGTTGCCTATAAGCGTTTTTTTAATTCTTACTATTCAAGACACTTATTTTTATTGGATGCACAAGACTATTCATTCTCCCAAATTATTCAAGCGTATTCATCACGTTCATCACCAATCTACTAATCCTTCGCCTTGGGCTGCTTATTCGTTTCATTTTGTGGAGGCTATTCTTGAAGCTGTAATTATTCCAATTACACTTTTTATTGTTCCTGCTCATCCGTTAGCTATTTTGGCTGTTACTTTTATTTCATTTTCGTTTAGTGTTTACGGACATTTAGGGTTTGAAATTACGCCAAAATGGTTTAGAAATTCTTTTCTTTTTGAAATCATGAATACTTCTGTATATCATAATCTGCATCACGCCAAATTCAAAGGAAATTACGGCCTTTATTTTAGAGTTTGGGACAGAATAATGAATACAGAAAACCCTGATTATGTAAAAGAGTTTGATAGAATACAAGAAAATCGTTTTATAAAAACTATAAAAACTCCTGCTTTACATAATTCAAAAATAAAAACCACCTTATCATAGAATGTATCAAAACTTGATAAATCAGAATACGATTTATCAAGTTTTTTTGTTTATTCTACTTTCAATCCTTCCCATCTTACGCCCTTGAAATCTAATAATGCTTTATATTCTTCATTCTCTTTTTTACGAAAAACTACAGATTCTTTAGATTTTTTATCCCAAAAAAAGGTACTATCATTCTCAGCAAAGAGTTTTCCGTTAAGTTTTCCATTCTGATAAGCCATTAAATACTCATCTTCTAAAATAAACTTTAATTGTAGATGTTCTATTTCTGCAAAATCATAAGTCCCTTCGTAATGAGAAAGTACAGTCGTAGGAAGTTTAATTTCTACCCTATTGACTTCTCTAGGGATTTGATAAGGTTTTCCTTCCAAAATCTTTTTCAAATCTTCTACAATTTGTTGAAAAGGTATTTCATCATAATTAGACAAAAAAGTTAAGTTATAATTTTGCTCATAATTTTTGAAAGTATAGGCTCTTTTGCCTTGTGTTCCTCCTGCATGTCCGATTTGATTTTTCTCATTTAAAGCAGAGAAATAAGGCTCATTTTCTAAATGATTAATAAATTTATTCAAATCATCAACGGTAGAATACAAATGTCCCGTTTTACAATCTTCTTTTGGGAACTCTAAAACAGAAGTTAATTGCTTGTTTTTTTTGTAATGTCCGTAAGCATATTTTTTTAGGTTGGAAGTATCAAAATCAAAATGCCCTCCTGAATTTGTCATTTCCAAAGGTTCAAAAAAGGCTTCTTTCAAATAATTATGATATGATTTTTGACTGATTTTTGAAATAATATAATACAAAATCTGAAAACCCACATTCGAATAACGTTCATCTGTATTAGGCTCAAATTCTAATTTTTCTTTTTTTGCTAGTTCTATAATTTCTTCTGAACCAAGGTCGAAACAGTTATCATTATTGGTTGTCAATTCTCGTGGCAAACCCGAACGATTGTGCATTAAATGTTCAAGTGTAATTTTGTTTCCATTAGGAAAATCAGAAATGTATTTGTTCAAAAAATCACTTTGTTTCAGTTTTCCTTCACTTTCTAACTTGATTATACTTGCCTTAGCAAATAGTTTGGCAATAGAACGCAAATCAAACTGACTTTGAGGAGTTACCCAAAGAGAAGACAGCGAATCAGTTGGTTTTGTTGAAAGATTATAGGCTTTTTTGAGAATTTGCTTTCCATTTTTTTCTAACAAAACAACGCCATTAAATTGCCCTAAATTTGTCAGAGCAGTCATATATTCATCAGCATTTTTAGAAAATGAACTAGTTTTAGTGTTTTTATAAGTAGAAGAGTATTGAGTTTTCTGACAAGAACAAAGAATAAAAAAGATAAGAAATAGACTAACCTTTTTGAAGTAAAAAAGTATTGATTGCATAGTCAAATTTGATTTTTATATGATTAGAATTGAATTACTGTACCCTACTATTTTTATTAAACACAGAGTTACAGAGAACACAGAGAACTGAAAGTCAGCGTAGCTAATTAAAATACATTTTTTAAGAATAAATTATTTTTAAATTAAATTATTCAAATAGTATTTTGTATTATCTGTATTTTCAAATCCTGTTAATCCTACTAATCCTTAACAATAATACTATACAAAAAATAGTAGGGTACAGTAGAATTGAATCACAAAAAAATAAGAATGCCTAGACAAAAAATTGTAAAAATGGTAAAATTTATTTGTGTCTATCCAAAAAAGGAGGCAGTTCTTTAAAAAACTTTGAAGGTGAAACACCACAAATTCTCTTGAAATCATTATTGAAATGAGATTGATCAAAATATCCAAATTCATAACTCAAAGCTGTGTAAGCTAACTCTGGATGCTTTATTTTGTGTTTGATAACTGCCACTATTCGCACAATGACAATGAATTTTTTGAGTGTATAAGTAACTTTGTCTTTAAATAATTTATTGATTTCTTGCCGACTAATTTCAAACTTTTCGGCTAACTCTTGAACTGATGTAATACCTTTTTTCTTATAAACTTCTTGACAAATATTTTTTACAAAATGAATAGTTGGAGTTAGTATGGGTGTGTTATTTTTAATAAACGAAGTAGCCAATTCTTTCTGCTTTTCAAAACTATTGATTTTGAATAATTTCTTGTGCAGCTCTATAATTTCATTTCCATAAATTGTTTTTAAATCAATAATTCCTTTTTGAGATTGAATAGGAAAAAATGAAGCATTGAGCCACGGTTGAACTTTTATCGTAAAAAAAGTGATAGAATTATCAAATTTGAGTTTGTAAGGAGGATTAGACAAGCTGATTGTAAATGTTTCAAATTCGATAGGAATAATTTGTTTTTTGATTCCATATTCGAATTCTGTTTGTTTTTCTTTAAAAAAAATAAAATCATAGCACCCATCGTCAATAATAGGTTTATATTTTACCTCTGAATCAGCAGGAATATTAGCAAAATAAAACTCTTTAATCAAATTTGAAATTTCAGTTGTTGGAATGTGGTTTTCTAAAATCATTTTAATCAACTATTTTCAATCAATTTATACATAATATCACTTCTCAAAACGTATTTTCTACCTTCCAAAACTTCGCTTCCTTCGGGGTAGAGTTTGTGTAAAAAAATGAGTGCCATTCCTTCTTGAGGAATAATTCTGTGTTTTAAAAAAGTAGTTTCTCCTCCTTGATAGCCATCATTTAGATAAACCATAAACGTAAAATAACTCGCTTCAGATTCATTTCTGATAAAATTTCCGTCTTGATGTCCTTTAAATTGATGCCCTTTTTCATATTTATAAAATCTAAACAGCTCGTTTACTCCAACTACTTCATTTCTTCCAATTTTAGGAACAAAAAAGTCTTTTCCTCTTTCAAAAATCAAATTAGCTAATTCTTGATTTTTGTGAAAAGTTCTTTCATTATTTCTAACTTCTGAAACTACTTTTCTTGTATCTAATTTTGCAGCTTCATAACCTAATTTTTCACTCAAATCAATATATTTTTGACATTTTTGAGGCGTAAAGAAATTTTCTATCGTAATGATTCTATTTTCTATCAGATGAGTTGGTTTCATAAATTTTAGTCTTTTGTGATGTTTACTTTAGGTTTCCAAAACAAATTACAAAAATAGTCAATAAAAAAACTCCCTTTTCAAGAAATCAAATTAATGATTATTGAAAAGGGAATTTTTTATGTAATAGAATTTGATTTTCATTAATTGGACAGGATTTTAACCCTGTTTTGTCTTATTCAATACCTAACTCTTCTTTCATTTTACGAATATATTGTTCGATTGCTCCTGTCATAGACGGTGCATTTGGAAGAGGTGCTTCAATATCCAAACGCAAATTATGGTCACGAACTGCTTGTGCCGTTGTAGGACCAAAGGCTGCAATACGAGTAGTTTTTTGTTTGAAATCAGGGAAATTATCAAATAAAGATTTGATTCCTGAAGGACTAAAAAACGCAATTACATCATAATTTACATTCTTCAAATCCGACAAATCACTAGAAACAGTCGCATAAATAACAGCTTCCGAATGCTCAATATTGTTTTCTCTCAAAAATCTAGGAATATCATCTCTACGAATATCCGAACATGGAAATAAGAATTTTTCTTTCTTGTGTTTCGCAATGACTTTGTTTAAATCTTCTGCTGTACGCTCGCCCACAAAGAGTTTGCGCTTGCGAAGATTGATATATTTAGGAAGATAGATAGCAGTTTGTTCTGAAACACAAAAATACTTCATGTCATCAGGAATAGTAATTTTTAGCCCTTTACAAAGTGTAAAAAAATGATCTACTGCATTCCTACTTGTGAAAATTACTGCCGTATGGTCTAAAATATTGATACGCTGCTTTCTAAATTCACGTAAAGAAACAGGCTGCACTTCAATAAATTGTCTGAAATCTACCTTTACATCATACCTTTGAGCGAGGTCGTGATAAGGAGATTTGTCAGTCAAAGGAGCAGGTTGAGAAATCAATACACTACGAATTTGCTTGGGTGCAGGTGTTGGGTGTGAGGCATTCGCTTCGTTTGCCATATCGTTGCAAAAATTGGTTTGTTAAAAACTACGACTAAAACAGTTTGTGCAAACTAAATATGCCTATTTTCTCAATAAATCAGTAATCAAATAGCGATTTATTCAGAAAATACTTTATATTTACGCAAACTTTTTGTGGTAATTATTTAGTAATTACTACTTTTTTAAATTTACTCTAAACTCGTTCTTTTTCCTCGTACCATTATTATAGTATTAATTCAGTTTAAAATTGCATTTAATTGAAAATACTTTTAAAATTGATAAGATTATTAAGGATAAGTAAAGAAATAATTAAATTACTGAGATAATCCATTTTGAAATTATCAAAAGGGGAATCATTTCGGTGGCGCAAAGGTACGAAAAAAGATACAACTTACCAGCATTTGTTCGTGTAAACAAATAATAACTAATTAATAAACTGTGAGTTAGGATAGAAATAGCTACTAAGAGAACAAAATAATAGAGAAAAGAACTATTTGTACGCTCTAAAGAAGGCGCATAAAAAGAATCAATTAGGAAGGAAAATAATATTGTTGCTGCAAAAATTACACTCATTACCAAGGTGTTTCCCAAAATAAGAGCTTGTATGTGTTGCTCACTAAGTTGAGCGTGTTTGAAAAAAAGTTTGCCCATTAATTGAATCCAAAACAATCTAAAAGCTGCAATACACAAACACCAAAAAGCAGCATAGAGCCAATTCAAAATAAAAGAAAATAGATTGTTTTTGATAAGAAAATAACTGTTTGTCGTCGTGCCATAGCGTTCTACATAGGTATAAAAAATCCATACAAAACCCATTATCAAACTAAAATAAATAATATACCCTATTTGTGGTAATACCTCGGTTCTTTTAAAGGTTTTGGCAGGTCTAAAAAAATAACTCCACGATTCTCTAAAGGCTTCTTTACCTATCATTGGATAAATACTGACCGAAAAAACGACGATAATTCCGACCATAAACCAATTTATCATCAGAATCCAATCAGGAATAGGCGATGTTGGTTTTTTTGCTGTTTTGGGGTTTATAGCTACTTTTTCGGCTGTTTTTTCTTTACTAAAACTATTTTTTTGAGTGAGAATATAAGCAGAATAAGGCTCAAGAATTTGATTTTGAGGCTTTTCTTGATAAACGGTTAGCATTAAAAAACCATTGAAGTTGCTGTGTTTTTCTTTATCAGAATACAAATTTATCAGACTGTCAAACGAAATTTCTATGTATTCTTTTTCTGTAATAATGGAAGAAAAACGTGTATTCCAAAATAGTTTTGCATCTTTAGGCAGCGCAACACCTAAATAATTATTTTTATAATCTGCTAGATTTTTATTAAAATCAAAAATCAAATGTAAAGCTCTATACTGACTATGAATAGTAGGAAGATAAGGAACATAACTTTCTAAATCTTCATCATAAACAACCCATTTTTCACTCAAAGTTTGATAAATCGAACTAGACTGAACAACAGGCGAAGCCATCACAGAATTTTGAAAACTCAAAAAAACTGTAAAAAATAAGATAAAAATAGAAGTTTGTAAAGAATTGCTAAGACTTTTCACGTTTGTTTAAAAATATTTTTTTATTATTCCTAAAGCATTCGGTATTTTCTCGCAGGCTAAAGCCTACGCTACATTCGCATCCTAAAGGATGCGCTACATTTATGCTACATCACAAAATTAGCTAATTTCTGACTAAAATATGACTTTTCTTTTTTGGTTACTCTTTTTTAGTATTTCTTTTTTGAGTGTCTTGACTTCTATTTTCTTTAAAAATGGACAAACCATTCAAATTATTTTCCTTCCTTTATTGATTTTTGCAATACATTTTGTTTTTAAAAGTAAAAAAGGAGTAAATCTGAATCATTTTTTTAAAGAAAGAAAACAAGTTTTTTTATTGCTTTTGGGAAGTGTTTTGATTTGGCTTCTGAATGCTGTTTTTGTGTTTGATATTTCTGCAGTTTTTGAAAGTGCAACGAATTTTAATTTTTTGATTCCCTCAAAAGATGCTTTTTTTTATGGTCGTTTGTCCGAAAAATTATTGACCTCTTCCTATGAAAGCGTTTATGCGCTTCATGAAGATTTACCAACCGTTTTGGGAACTACGCCCTATCATTATTTTGAGTTTTGGCTATCTGCTTTTTTCTGTAAAATTTTTTCTGTTTCGGGGTATGTAGCTTATTCACTTTTTACGATTCCTGTTTTGCAAATCTGTGCTTGGATTGGATTTTTGGCTGTTTTTGAACAAAAAATAGATTGTAAAATAAATCTAACTACTTTTCTTTGGTCGTTTGGATTACTTTTTTTAGGTGGAATTTATCTTCCTTTTTATCAACACATAAAAGGTTTTCAATCTACGTATTGGCTTACAAATACGATTTTTACAGGACTTTCAGAACATTATTTTTTTTGGATTGCTATTTTTATTTCTTTTCAAAAGAAAAATTATAGAGCTTGTATTTGGATAATTTTTATGATTCCGATTATTTCTCCTACGCTTTGGGCTTCTTGTTGGGCAAGTCTGTTTTTTATTGGGAGTTTTTTATTTTATCAAAATTGTCATGAAAAGTTATCTTTTTTGAAAAAAAACAAATTAGAAATTCTAGCCTTTTTCTTGATTCCTCTTTGTTATCTTTTGTTTTATTATTTTACTGGGTCTTCTCAAAGTGTCGCTAGTGAAGATGTTTCTATTTTAGCCTTATCAAAAAATAAAATTAGTTTATTCAGTATTTTTAAAGAAATAACGATTTATTTATTTGGCTTCTTTGTGATTTATATTCCTTTTCTGATTCTATTTTATTCTGATTTTAAAAAGGTTTTTGTGAAAAATATCAAGCTGCTGTTGTTGGTTTCCTCACCAACGACTTACATATTATTTGTTAGTGGAGGGATTTTGGGAGGAATAGTTTTTTATTTTCTCTTTCCATTTCACGGAGAGCGATTTCAGTTTTTAAGAAATTTTATTTTGCCTTTTGTACAAATCAGTTTGATTTATTTTTTTATAATAAAACAGAACTATTTGAATAACAAAGTGAAGATTGTTTTTGTGATGTTACTTTTGTATGGATTTGGTTTTGCGCTGCATTGGTTTTGGAAAGAAACACAGCCAAATCAAATTTATACACAAGATTATTTGAATGGATTAGAAAAAGAATTGATAGAAAAACAAGAGTTAAAGCGAGGAGGTATTTTTCATAATTCTAGTTATTACGATGATAAAACTTTATTTAATAGAAATGAAAATTTTGAAATAGAAGGGCGTTATTTAGCTTTTAAAACTGACTTAGAACGGTTTTATAATTTAGATATGGTTTGTATAAAGTATCAAGAAAATAATTCTAGTCTATTTTCTGAAACTGATATTTTTGCTGTTTGGCTAAAAAATAAAATTGAAGATAATGAAAACAAGAATATGATTTGTAGTGATTCTCTAAAATGGCTTTTTGTAGAAGAGCAACAACTAGATTTTGTAATTATTGGACAAAATGTATCTATTCCTACCAAAATTCAATCAAAAATTAAGTTTAAAGTAAAAGATGATTTTACTGGAGAGATTTTTTTACAACTGTCATTCCCCACCCTAAATTAAAAAAAAGCCGTGTTTAAATAAATTATCATTTAATTGATAATAAATTGTATTTTAGCTGTGTAGCTGCGAAATATTTGTAGAAAAAAACATTAAACAGAAATTTCAAGCTGCGTAGTTGCGTAATATCGTAATTTAAGACGTAGATAAAAATAGCAATATTACGCAGCTCTATGAAATAAAATTAAAACTGTATGATTACAAATATTGCACAGCTACGCAGCTAAATAGCTACTAACTTTAAATATTGCTATTTAATATTGTATTGATACAATTATTAAATAATATCAAAATTTTGAATAAAAGGGTGGGGAATGAGAGTTACAAGAAAAACAGAATGAGAGTTACAAAAAAACGCTTTATTCTACTAAAATGAAGCGTTTTCAAATTTATCAGTTGAAGCTAAGAATATTTTAATCCCATTGTAAATGACTTCTCACTTCGTCGTCTTCTAAGGGCGATTTTTTGATAGGGCTTTCAGTATCAAAGCTCTCATTGTAGTTATCGTCGTATTCTCTATCAAACTGTGTAAAATCATAATCTGGCATCAAGTCATTTTTTACGTGTTCTATGACTTCTGTCAAGCCTGCCAAAATTTTATTCAAATCTTCTTTGTATAAAAAGACTTTATGTTTTTCGAAATAATGACCTCCACTACGGCGAAATACTTTCTTGCTTTCTGTTAGTGTAATGTAATATTCTTCTTCCGAACGAGTAGGTTTTACATCGATAAAATAAGTACGTTTTCCTGCACGCACTTTTTTAGAAAAGATAGTTTCGTTGTGGTAATTAGGTTTAGAATAGTCATTGTTTCTTTCTTGCTCGTCGTCAAAATACTCACTCATTTTTAATTTGTTTTAGAAGGTTAATAAAACTGCTATTGATTAAATTATTGAAATAGAATAATTTTTAGAAGTTCAAATATATCAAAAACTATTTCTTTTTAAAAAGTCAAGGCTTGAAAAATTAGGGTTTAATTGTTCAGAGTTCAATTTTCAAGTAAAGATTTGCTATATTTACAGTTAAATTTTAAGATAAAAACTAGAACTTGAAAGTTCTTTTTCGGATTCTGTCTAAAATTTTATTTTAAAATAAAGAAAAAAATAGCAGAAAAAACATAAAATACAACTAGAATTGGAACAAATAGAAAATCCAAACGGCACACAAAACTCAGCCAAACTCAAAAATTTAGATTATAATACACAGCGAGATGCTCTTGTTTTGAAAGAGTATGGAAGAAATATGCAAAATATGGTGCGTCATCTCAAAACGATTGAAGACGTGGAAGAACGCACTCGTGCAGCCGAAACGCTCATCAGTTTGATGAAACAACTCAACCCAAGCGTAAGAGAAAATAGTGATAATATACACCGAATTTGGGATCATTTGTACATAATGGCAGATGGAGAAATCGAATTTAATAACGAGTTTTTGCCACAAACAGAAGAAGAACGTACCAAAAAACCTGACCATATTGGCTATACAGAAACTCCTGTAAAATACCGTCATTATGGTAGAAATGTAGAATTAGTAATTGCAAAAGCAGCCGAACTAGAAGACGAACAAGAGCTTATTGATGCCGTGGCTGATATTGGAAAACTAATGAAATCTTTTTATCTGACTTGGAATAGAGATAACGTAGAAGACGAAGTAATTTTGAAAGACATCAAACGACTTTCAGGTGGGAAAATAGAGATTGATATAGAAGTCATTAAAGAAGATAACCTCTTCGAACTCGGAAGCGCACCCAGACAAAGACCTCAAAAACAGAGTTCTAGTAGTACTACTCGTTCTCGCTCTAGTCGTTCCAACTCTTCCCGATCTTCTTCTACTTCAAACAATGCAAGTAATAGAAGAAGGACACAAGGAACAAAGAAAAACAGAAGAAATAAAAAGAGAAGAAAATAATTTTTTTGATTGTGTATCAACACAATTAGATAAAATCACTGTCCAACTTTGAGTCCAAATGGTGATTTTCTTTTAAAAAAGTTAAAAGTAAAACTATTGTAAAAGTTAGTAAACCTTTTTTTAATTTTTTGAGTTATTAGGTTTGTTCAAAAATGTATCAAAATGTAGCATACTCTTTAGAGTGTGAAGGTGTACCGTACCTTTTAAGGTGCGAAGTTCAAAAAAGAAATTATCACTTATGCAGTACGAAATCGCTCGAAATATTGTCTTTCATATCATAAAACGTTGGAAACCAGAGGAAGCACATTATAAATTTTCTCCTGTGGCTACTTCAGAAGGAATTTCTAGTAGAAGAGAAATGCGTCAATGGGTCGGACATTTGCAAGATGTTGGACGTGAAGCGCATTTGCATTTTATTGAAAAAGAAATTTCTAGGGACGAGTTAGATGAAGTTCTTTCAGTTACTACCCTTCCTTTGGTTCTTTTTCAATCTATTGAAGGAAATGCAAACCCTATTTTGGCGTGGCATGGAAAAAAAGATACTATCCACACCATGCAAGAAGATAGTGATAATTGGAAAGAAAATGACATTATCAACCACAATGAATTCATAAGTAAACTTGCTTGTAAGGCAGATTTATATGGAGATAGTGAGCTTTGTCATCCTAATACAATTTATTGTCTTGTTCCGATGCTCATTGACCCTATCGCTACACCAAAAGAGGAGGTAAAAGAACAAGAGCACACTCCTGCACAGCGTTTATGGCATTTACTTTTGACAGAAAAGCGTGATATTTCTTATACTTACATTTATGCCATGATTGTAGGTTTGCTTAGTCTTACTTTGCCTTTGGGGGTTCAAGCGATTATTGGGCTTATTTCGGGTGGTCTTATCATTAATTCGATTGTCGTTTTGATTGCCTTTGTAGTGGCAGGAACGTTTATTAGTGGAATTATGCAGATTATGCAGATGAGTATTGTGGAAACACTCCAACAACGTCTTTTTACTCGTGCAGCCTTTGAATTTGCATACAGAATTCCTCGTATTCGTTTAGAATCTATCTTGACACAATATGCACCTGAGCTTGCCAACCGATTTTTTGATATTCTGACACTTCAAAAAGGGTTAGCAAAATTACTTACAAGCGTAATTACAGCTCTTTTGCAGGTTCTTTTTGGTTTGATGCTTTTGGCTTTTTATCATCCATTTTTTGTGTTTTTTGGTTTTTTTTTAGTAGCTATTTTGGTTTTGATATTTTACTTTACAGGAAAAAGAGGATTGGATACCAGTCTTTATGAATCAAAATACAAATACAAAGTCGCTTATTGGCTAGAAGAATTAGGTAGAAATCAAAGTGTATTCAAAATTGCAGGAAATACGCTTCTTCCTTTAAAGAAAATGCAAAAACTACTTACTGGATATTTGTACAAAAGAAAATCACATTTCCGTATTTTGGTTATTCAATACTCTGCCTTTGTAGCCTTCAAAACTATTATTACTGGTGGCGTTTTGATTTTGGGAAGTCTTTTGGTTATTGAAAGAAATATTACTTTAGGACAATTTGTAGCTTCTGAAATCGCAATTATTTCAGTGATTACAGCCGTAGAAAAAATGATTTTGAATTTAGATACTATTTATGATACGCTTACAGCCGTAGAAAAGATAGGAAATGTAACAGACTTAAAATTAGAAAAAACAAATACCTTTGATAATTTTAATACAGAAGGTTTTCATATTAGAGCACATGATGTTTCTTATACCTATCAAGGAAGCGACAAACCAACACTTAAAAATGTTGATTTGGAAATAAAGCCACAAGAGTATGTCGGAATTATTGGAAATGAAGGGGCAGGAAAATCAACGCTTATGAAGATTTTGACAGGACTCTATGATGAATACAAAGGACATATTACCTATAATGGTTTTACATTACGAGATTTGAATATCAAAAACTTACAGGATTATATTGGCGATAACCTTTCTCATGAAGATGTTTTTGAGGGAACTCTTTTAGAAAATATTACAGTTGGAAGAGAAGGGTTTAATATGGAATACCTCAATCATGTATTAGAAATTGTAGAACTAATAGACGATATTCAATCGCTTAAAGACGGCTTACAAACACAAATGTTGCCTTCTGGACAAGGATTTTCTTCTACCTTCCAAAAGAAAGTTGTCTTTGCAAGAAGTATGCTCACGCATCCAAATTTGATTGTTTTTGATGACTTTTTTTATAACTTAGAAGGAAATTATAAACGCAGAGTTTTGGATAAAATATTACAAAAAGATAAATATCCATGGGCTATTTTTGCAGCCAGTCATGACCCAATTTTATTAGAAAAAATGGATAAAATATATCTCATGAAAGATGGAACAATCATTAAAGAAGGCACTTTCAAAGACCTTTTAAAAGATACTTATTTTGATGATTTGATTGCTGGTGTGTTTGAAAAGTAAGCATAAATATACTAGCTGATTAGCTCTTATCGTTCAAGTTTTCAAAGGTTCACTTCACAAAAAGGAGATAATTAACATTCTTAATACTAGAATAATTTGATTTTTTATTGTATTTTTGAATCAAGCTTGAAAAATAGTTGTTTCATTCTATAAAATTCAAGCTAAATCTAACTCACACACAAATCAGCAAAATAATAGCAATTTATTATTTATTCAGACAGTACTAAATGCAATACAAAATACTAAATACCTTTTTTAGAATTTCATTTTTATGTACACTACTCTTACTCTTCATAGTAGGTAGTGCTGGTTTTGCATTTGCTCAAAAAAATGAAGAGTTACAACTTCCAAAATTACGAGTAGAACAACTTGGAATCGAACAAGGCTTATCTCAAAATACCGTAAATGCTATGATTCAAGATAGTGAAGGCTATTTGTGGATAGGTACAGATGATGGACTGAACAGATATAATGCCTATGATGTTACTATTTTTCGCCATCAAAGAGAAGATTCCCTCTCCATCATTGATAATCAAATACAGTCTATTTATGAAGATACAAATCATAATATTTGGATAGGTACAATAGCAGGGGTTTCTATTTTTGATAGAAAGACTCAAACTTTTAAATCTTTTTATAAAAAAGAAGGAACAAAAAATACGCTTGTAGATAATGATGTAAATGCTATTACTGAAGACAAAGAAGGCTTTATTTGGCTAGGAACTAAAAATGGTCTTAGTAAATATGATTATAACAATAATTCTTTTACTAATTATATTGCAACTGAAGAAGATAGTTTATTATTGGGAAGTAATAATATTACTGCCTTAGCTGTAGATACTAATAATAACCTATGGATAGGTACAAACCGAAGTGGGATTAATAAATGGAATTTGACAAATAACGAGAAAAAATTATATAGACTTACACGAGGTGATAGTACAAGTTTTTATGGTTTTGGTAGTAGTAATATAATGATAGCTAAAAATGGAGCTGTTTGGTTAGCTGGAGGAGGAGGATTTAATCGCTATAACCCCAATATAGACGGATTTGATAGATTCCGTTATCAAGGAAATCCTTATGCATTACAATCTCTTACTGAGGGAAATGATGGTAGTATGTGGGGAGCAGGGTTAGATTATATATATAAACTAGATATTGATTCAAAGCAACTCGTCCGTTATAGAACTTCATTAGATGACTTAGGTTCTATGCCTGCTATCATTAGAACAAAGGAAAATATTATTTGGTTTGCTTCTCGTAATTTAGGTGCTATCAAGTACGATCCACTTACAAGCCAATTCAAATACTACTACCACGAAATAGGAAATAAAAATTCTCTTCCACATAGAAATGTTTGGTCTGCTATCAAGGATAATGAAGGTTTTGTATGGGTAGGTACAGAAGAAGGAGTTTCTCGTATAGACAGAAGTGAAGCTATATCAAAATATTACCATATTTCACAAGGAGAAAAGAAAAACGACTTTAAATTAAGAAATGTTACTGATATTCTACAAACTCAAGAAGGAGAGTTATGGATAGTAGGGGGAAATATAGTTTCTCGCATGATTGATTTTTCAGAAGAAAAAGGAGGTAGATTTGTAAATTTAGAATCTGATCCAAAAGATTCTACTACTATTCAAAGGACTATCCTTAATACATTTCAAGATAAGCAAGGTACGGTTTGGATAGGTACTTTTTTTGGGTTCTATAAAATGAATCCTAATCCTTCAAAACCATTTGGATATGATGCACAGCGTTTTTTGAAGGATTTAGCCATCTGGACTACTTTTGAAGACCGTAATGGCGTTTTATGGCTTGGTACAACGCAAGGACTAATTAAAGTTACAAGAGATGAAACAAACACCCCTATTGATTTTAAATACTACAAAAATGATCCAGAAAATCTAAAGTCTATTAGTCATAATACAATTAGAGCGATTGCCGAAGATTCTAAAGGAAATTTTTGGGTAGGAACTACAAATGGTCTAAATCTCATGAATCGTCAAACAGGGGAGTTTGAGCATTGGGGAGAAAGAAATGAACTTGCCAACTATGCCATCTATGGAATCTTAGTAGATGAAAAAGATAATCTTTGGATAAGTACAAACTTTGGATTGATGCGTCTTTTGGGAGATGATAGCATTGATGACTCTAAACGTATGACTAACTATAATCCAAAAGATGGATTGCAAAGTAGTGAATTTAACTCAGGTGCATTTTTTAAAGCAGAAGACGGAGAGATGTTTTTTGGAGGTATTCAAGGTCTGAATGCTTTTTATCCACTAGATATAAAACCTAGTGTTTATGTTCCTCCTGTTGTGATGACAGATTTCAAAATTCTTAACCGTTCGGTAGGCATTCAAAGTTTAGGAAATCCCGAATCACCACTAACAGTGGATATTTCTCAGACTAAAGAAATGACACTTACTTACGAGGATAGAGTAATCACTTTTGAGTTTGCAGCTATTAATTATAGAAGACCTGAAAAAACAAGTTATTCTTATATCTTAGAAGGTTTTGATAAGGAATGGAATGAGGTAGGAAATCGTCGTTTTGCTACCTATAGTAATCTTCCAGCAGGTAAATATACTTTTAGAGTAAAGGCTTCTAACAGTGATGGAATAGAAAATAACGAAGAAATAATCATCAAAATAAAAGTACTGCCTCCTTGGTGGAAATCGTGGTGGTTTCTGACTATTGCAACACTTTCTGTACTTGGCTTCTCAGCAGCTTTTTATACCAATAGAATGAATGCTGTAAAACGCCAAAATGATAAATTAGAGCGTTTGGTAGGAGAACGAACGGCAGAAATAGGTCAGCAAAATCTATTATTAGAAAGCCAAAAAACAGAAATCGAACGTTCGTATAGTAATATTCGTGTTCTTAGTGAAATTGGACAAAAAATTACTTCTATTCTTGATTTAGATGCTGTTATTAGTGCTGTCTATGAATACGTAAATGAACTTACTGATGCGACTGCTTTTGGTATTGGTATTTATAATCCAGAAAAAGAGCGTATAGATTTTAGAGGTTTTATAGAAAATGGTCAGCGTATTCCAGATAGTTTTGATGAT
Organism: Flexibacter sp. CG_4_10_14_3_um_filter_32_15; assembly: GCA_002784125.1. Taxonomy (GTDB): domain Bacteria; phylum Bacteroidota; class Bacteroidia; order Cytophagales; family Bernardetiaceae; genus Bernardetia. The sequence goes on along the minus strand of PFKD01000399.1, from coordinate 1,520 downwards.
ATTACTGATGAGAATAAACTCTCAGTAGTCTGTCTTACTCGTAATGAAGATATTATCATCAATGATTTTGCAAAAGAACATACTCAATATATCCATGAAGTTTCTTTGGATAGAGTAGGAGATATGTATCAATCTATTATTTATTTACCTCTACTTTTAGAAGGAAAAATTGTAGGCGTTTTGACAGTACAAAGTCATCAAATAAATGCCTATTCAAGAAATGACCTTACTATTCTACGTACTTTAGCATCTTATATTTCTATTGCCTTAGATAATGCTCGTACTTATACACAGTTAGAAGGGGCAAACGAGCTTATCAAAACAAAGAATCAGTCCATTATGGATAGTATTCGCTATGGAGAAACCATTCAGCATGCTATTCTTCCAGACCCTCAAGATTTTATCAAAAACTTTGAAGATCATTTTATAATCTTTAAACCTCAAGCTGTTGTCTCGGGAGATTTTTATTGGTCTATCCGTACAGGAAACAAAACATTTGTAGCTGTAGTAGATTGTACAGGACACGGTGTGCCAGGAGCCTTTATGTCTATGATAGGAAATACAATCTTGAATGAGATTGTAACCCTACAAAGCGTAACAGATCCTGCACAAATTTTAGAAAACTTAAATCAAGGGATTTGGGAAGCTCTTCACCAAGAAGACTATCAAAACCTAGATGGAATGGATATTTGTCTGTGTGTAATAGAGGACGCTGATGAACTAAATATGCGAGTAGTAAATTTCGCAGGTGCCAAAAGACCTTTATTTATTTTGAAAAATGATAAATTAATAGAAGTAAAAGGAAGTAGGAAATCTATTGGAGGAAGACAAAAAACAGATGCTGAGTACGAACAACGCCAGCTTTTGTTACACCCTGGAGATATTATTTATCTTACAACTGATGGGTACGTTGATCAAAATGACTACGAACGTATAAAATATGGAACACTTCGTTTTAAAAAGGTATTAGCTTCCTTTGTTGGAATGTCTTTGCATGACCAAAAAGAAGTATTATTAGAAGAAATGAGAAATCATATGGGAGAAGAAGAACAACGTGATGATATAACTCTTATTGGATTGAAAATGTGATTTTAAGTAATTAGTAAGTAGTTGGACAAAATAAAAACGACTTGAACTTATTGGTAAATGATTTTTATGATCTATATGATAAATGAAGATAAATACAATAAAAATTGAATAGTATTTTAGCTTCGTTGACTTTCAGTTGTATTATCCGTATTTTTAAATCCTGTTTGTTAATCCTACTGATCCTTAACAATGATACACAGTATCAATGCCTTATGTTTATTATAAAAATAATTTGTCTAAATTTCAATACTTGTAATTGATTGATAATCAGTCAAGTAAGTTTCCTCTGTAGGTGTAAAAGTTAAATCTTATTCTAACAATTATTTATCTTTGAGGAAAGTAAGATATAAGTAAGACGTAATGTTAAATTTGACACAAATTAATTATTTATCAGTCCTTATTTTTCTATGATAACTATAAATGCGAATAAG
>PFKD01000410.1 GCA_002784125.1 Flexibacter sp. CG_4_10_14_3_um_filter_32_15 | reverse complement strand
TTCTACAAAGGTTACGCAACTTTGTTGCTAGGAAAGGACTATTTTAGATTTTATAAATGTCACTCATGTTATTATTACAGACCTAATTTTTTGACAACCAAACCAGTAACATCTGTTCCTTCTGCCGAATACAAAATATACGAAGAGTTTGTACCGTCTAATTCATTCAAAATAAGAACATAGTTATTTTCTTTTCCTACTTCTTTTATCGCTTCACGGATTTTTGCATAAATAGGAAAAAGCAAGTCATTTTGTTTTTTATTAAAACGCTCTTCGGCTTGTTTTTGCTTTTCTTCAAATTGAGCATACAAAGCCTGTAATTCTTGTTGCGCCTGTGCTTGTAATTGTTGAGTAGTTGCTGTTTTTTCTAGTTCTGCTCGTCTTGCTTGGACTTTTTGAGCCTCTCCCTCTAGATTTTTCTGAATGACTCTTTGCAATCCTTCTAATTCTGAGCTGGCTGCTTTGTATTCAGACATCATACTAGCTACCGAATCTACTTGTACGTATCCAATTTTGAGGGTTTGAGCTGTTGCTTGTGTATTTTGGAATACTACAAAAGCAAATAAAAGACTTAGAGATAAAATTATTTTTCTCATAATTTTGATGTAATTTGTTTTAAAAGTGAGTTTGAAGGGATTATTATTAAAATTTTTTTATTGTTGGATTAAAATTTATCCTTTATCAATAGAAATATTAGGGTCTTGTATTCCTAATTCTTCTAAGACAAAATCAGTAAAATTATAAGTTTCATCATAGAAAAGCATGTGCAAATCACTTGCTTTATCAAACATAAAATGGAGTTTCTTTTGTAAGGAAACAATACGAACAGCTTCCATTATTTTGTCTTGAATCGGACGAATAAGTTCACGTCTTTTCTGAAAAAGCATTCCATTTGCCCCAAAAATACTTTCTCGGTAAGCAATCAAATCGCTTTCTTGTTTCTGAACTTCTTTTTGTTTTTTGGCATACATTTCTTCTGTCAGAAGCACTCTTTCAGCTTCTAATTTGGTACGGCTGTCCAAAATTTCTTGTTGTTTTTTGGCTAGTTCAGCTTTCCATTGTTTGGTCATTTCTTCAAGCTCTGTATTAGCTTGTGAATATTCGGGCAAACGCTCCAATATTTTTTGAGAGTCAATATACCCAAAACGCTGTGCCGAAGCCGTATTAACGCTACTCAAAGCCATTATTCCTACAAAAAGCAACGTAGAAAAAGCAAAAGCGATATGTTTTTTTATTTTAGTTTTTAAATACATTTTCATCATATATAAGTATAAAATTCAAAATCATTGCCAAGTTTTTTAGAGTTACTAGTAATCAGTTACTAGTTACCAGTTTTTAACAGTTACCAGTTAATTATGAAAATCCTTATTCTTAGAAATTTGTAATTTCATTAAAATTAACTGATAACTATTTACTGCTTAACGTATCTGCTGACCAATAGTAAAGTGGAATTGCGCTCCATTTGCACCTGGGTTTCCAGGAATATCATCAAATCCATACGCCCAGTCAATTCCTAAAAGACCAAATGCTGGCATAAATATACGTGCGCCAACTCCTGCCGAACGTTTCAAATCAAAAGGTTGAAAGGTCTTGAAACTACCCCAGTTATTTCCACCTTCTGCAAAAGCAAGAACAAAAATAGACGCTGCTTGATTAAGTGTAACAGGATAACGAAGTTCCATTACAAATTTATTGTAAGCCACTCCCCCTTCTTGTCTTGAATCACTTGGAACAACTTGGTTGTCTTCATAACCTCTAAGAGCAATAATATCAGAACCCAAAAGTAAATTTCCAAATCCTAAACCTGCACCACCCAAAATAAAGCGTTCAAACGGACTTGTTGGTGTAGAAGAATTATATGAACCAATGAATCCCATGTGCGCTCTTGCACTAAATACAAGGTCGCCTACGATTGGTGTGTACCACGAATTATCAAACATCCATTTGTGATATTCTACAAATTTGAATATTTCTGCATCTTCGGCTGTTTCGTAATTTATATCTCTGAATGCTGAATAAGGTGGTGTAAGTGCCAAACTAAGTGAAATACTAGCTCCATTACGAGGATAAATTGGACTATCTATACTTGAACGAGAAAGTGTTGTGTTAAAAACAATATTATTAAATGTTCCATCACTAATCCCTCTAAAACCAAGTCTTGTATAGTTATTAAGACTATAACGCAAATAAGAAAGTGAATTGCTAAGTGTAAAATAATTATCAGGAACTCTCAAACGACGACCCAAAGAAAGTGTAAGACCCGAAACTTGAAAGTTTCCTGCACTCTTTCTTGTAAAAGTGTTAATATCTGTCTGAACTGAATGTTGTAAGCTGATAGAGAATGAATTTGGTTTTTTACCTCCCAGCCAAGGTTCTGTAAAAGAAAAAGAATAGGTCTGAAACTGACGACCACTAGCTTGAAAACGCAAAGAAACTTGTTGCCCATCGCCTTGTGGAAGTGGCGACCACGAACTAAAATCAAATAAACGACTCGAAGAGAAGTTATTAAATGTAAGTCCTAGCGTTCCGATGAAGCCAATTGCTCCACCTCCCCAACCACCAGAGAGTTCGATTTGGTCATTTGGTTTTTCATCTACGGAATAATGAATATCAACAGTTCCGTCAGCTACATTCGGAATTGGATTGATTCCAATTGTTTCAGCATCAAAATAACCTAATTGAGAAAGTTGTTGTTGGGTACGAAGAAGAGCCGAACGACTAAATTTCTGCCCTGGTAATGTATAAACTTCTCTCAAAATAACGTGATCTCTTGTACGAGTATTTCCTGTTACAATTATTTTATTGATAGTCGCTTGGTCGCCTTCATAAATTCTCATTTCTATATCAATAGAATCATTATCTACTCTAATTTCAATCGGCTGAATATTAAAAAACAAATAACCATCATCCATATAAAGCGACGTAATATCCAAACCTGTTGGGTTATACGACATACGTTTTTGTAAATCTTCTGGATTATAAACATCTCCTTTTCTGACTCCCAAAACAGAAGCTAAAAGTGTATCCGAATGTATATAATTACCTGACCAAGTAATATTTCGGTAGTGATATTTATTTCCTTCATTAACAGTCATTTTTATTTTGACACCGTCTTCTACTGATGAAACAGTATCTGAAATGATATAAGCATCTCTATAACCTTCCTTATTATAAAAAGCAATTAATGCGTTTTTATCATTTTTGAATTCACTAGGGATAAATTTAGAAGACCTAAATATATTCCACGGCGCAAACTCTTTCGTTTTTTTCATTTTGCGCTTGAGTTTTTTGTCTGCGATGGCTTCATTTCCTTCAATCTCAATTTCTTGTATTCTTACTTTTTTGCCTTTATCGACATCAATTTCTAAACGAATACTATTAGCTAGAGTAGTATCTTTTTTCTGAACGATATTTACTTTTACATTTCTGAATCCTTTTTGAATGTAATGCTGTTTGATAGCTACTTCTGTATTTTTGATGATAACATCGTTTACAATACGTCCACGAACGAGCGTTACTTTGTCTTTTAAGGTATTTTTTTGACCTTTTGGAATTCCTGTAAAATCAAAACGAGATAATCTTGGTCTTTCTGTCAAGACAAGTTTCAAGAATACTTTTTCATCTTCAATTTTATCTATATCTATGCTTATATCTCCCAAAAGACCTTGTTTCCAAAGTTTACGAATAGCAAGTCCAATACCTTCTCCTGGTATGAGTATTTTGTCTCCAATACGCAAACCTGTAAGTGAAATTAGTGCATTTGGGTCAAGATAACTTGCGCCTTCTACGCTAATTCCTCCAATGGTATATTCTTTTGGGTTGGCGTAATCAAAATCTTTTGTTGAAGTAGTTGAACTTGTAGAAAACCCTCCCAAACCTTTGAAAGGAGTTGTTTGAGCAATAACAGATACGGAACTAGCAAAAAATAAAGAGAAAATAATACAGAAAAAAACAATCGTTTTTGCGTGATTATTTTTAAATATAGAATGCAATGAATTATATGAATACATAAAATCTGAAGATAGTAAATGAGTAGAATAGCGTAGCTTTTTCATAAATTGAATGATAGAAGCTTGATTTTTTGTTTTGTTAAAAGTTTGTCCTCTGTTTTTTTATTTTCTTAAATTGGTAGGACATTAATTTTTAAATATTTTTTATTGTTGTTGTTTTACTTTATTTTAAATTTGTTCACTTGTTTTACCAAAACGTCTTTCTCTGTTTTGGTAATTTAGAAGTGTTTCGAATAAATGTATTTTTCTGAAATCGGGCCAAAGTACATCTAAAAAAGCGAGTTCGGAGTAAGCCACTTGCCAAAGCAAGAAATTACTAATTCTCATTTCGCCACTTGTGCGAATGAGAAGTTCTGGGTCAGGAATAGAAGCTGTATAAAGGTGTTTGGCAATCAAATCTTCGTCTATTTGATTTGATTTGATTTCTCCTTGCTCTACTTTTTGAGCAATTTTTTGAATAGCCGTTTTCATTTCTGTACGTCCACTATAACTCAAAGCAAGTGTCAAGACCAGTCTATCATTGTGTGCTGTTTTGGCAATTGATTCATCAAGTTGTATTTGGCATTTATCAGGAAGCGATTCTAGTTCGCCTATTGCACCCAATCGCACACCTTTTTCGCTCAATTCTTTTACCTCACTACGCAATGTTGAAACCAAAAGCTGCATTAATCCGTTTATTTCATCTTCAGGGCGTTGCCAGTTTTCAGTAGAAAATGTATAGAGTGTTAGGTATTTTATACCCATTTCTACACACCCTTCTATGGCTTCTCTGACTGCTTTTACGGCATTTTTATGACCAAAAATTCTAGAAAAACCTCGTTGTTTTGCCCATCTTCCATTTCCGTCCATGATGAGAGCAACATGAGAAGGCATACGAGTTTTATTCAATAATCCTTGTACTTCTTCTTTTGTACGAGATGATAATGGAACAAATGCTGTAAAGTTTTCAAGTTCTTTTGTTTCTTTTTTGGCGGATTCTTTTTTGACTGATTTCATAGTTTGCCTCCCTTTTAGCTTTCCTTTTGGTTGCTTCAACTTACTTTCAAATGTCTAAATAGGTTTGATACTTTTGAACAAAAAATTATGCTCTTTGTATTTTATAGATTTAAGACAATACAATTTGGGGTGCAAGTTACGAAAAGATTAGTCAAATTCAGTTTTCTATTTTCTTAAAACCTTCAAAAACTACTCAATAATTAATGTATTTGAGGGTACTATTTAAGAAATTAGGAATCAAACACTTAGGTAATTGACAGAAAGACGGCAACAAGTAAAGAAGCGCAGCAATCTAAATACAACTATACTCTTAAAAAATGAAAAATGAGGAGTAGGCAAAAATACCAACAAAGGCAGGGAAAATTGATAGCTCTAATACAAATCAAATTTTAATTCCTACAACAACTACATCATCAGTTTGTGCAGTTTTATCTTTCCAAGTTTCAAATGCTGATTGAATTTCTGTATGCATCTGACTCATAGATTCAGAAGGGTTTTCATTGAGAAGCTGACGAAAACGCTTACTACCAAATTTTTTATCATTTTTGCCTCCAAATTGGTCAGGATAGCCATCAGAGAACAGATAAAACTGAGTTTCTTTTTGATACTCTAAAGTATTAAGCGTAAATACTTTTTCTTTTTTTCTTCTTTCTCCTCCTAAAGCAGCACGACTTCCTTTTATGATTTGGATAGTTTCATCGCTAGGAGTTCTATAATATAAAGGACGATTTGCGCCAGCATAGTATATCTTTTGCTCATTTTCAATAACTAAAATAGAAGCGTCCATTCCTTCTCTGACTTTTACTGTTTGGTCTAATGAAGACGACGACATAAATGCTTCTGTAATTCCTTCATTAAGAGCTTCTAAAATTTGATGTGGCTTTACAATTTTCTCTTTTTCTATAATTCGTTCTAATAAAAAATAGCCTACAATCGTCATGATTGCCCCTGGTACGCCATGTCCTGTACAATCTGCTGCAATTATTATTTTATAATTATTATCTTCTAAAGTAATATTTCTAAACCAATAAAAATCACCACTAATAATATCTTTTGCTTTATAAAAAACAAAAATCTCTTCAAAAGCAGCTTTCATGTGTGAAAGGTCTGGAAGAAGCGCAAGTTGTAATCTCTCAGCAGTACGAACACTTGCCTGTATATCTGAAAAAAGTTTTTCTACCTGTACACGTTGGTCTTTTATTTTATCACTTTGTGCTTGCAGTTCGTGCGAATACTGTGTAACAATCTGATTTTGTTGCAAAAGCTCTTCATTGTAAGTTTCTATATCTTGACGTACTTCGGTTACCTCATCAATATTACGACCAGCAAAACCAAAAGCAATTCCTAAAAAAATAGGTGCAGTATCAATAATAAAATGAAGAGGGTTGAGATGATGAACATTTATGAAACTTTCAATACTAAAAGGCAGCTCTTTGAGAAATAATCCATCAAATAGTAAAGAAAAAACAGGAAAACAAAAACCAAAGGCTATACCAAACAAGGAATATTTGAACGTATAAGATTTACGAGAAGATAAGGGCATTTAAGAGTAAAAAATATAGGTAAACTAAAGCAGAGTAATTATCTCCTATTTTTCTAAAAAAAAATTTAGAGGTTTAGAGTAGGTCTTACAATATACGAGAATTTAGTTATAAATGTTGAATAAAAAACGTAAGGGTGTATAACAAATTAGCTACGCTGCTCTTTGGGTGTCGTTTTTTCAATTTTTTGGCTACTTTAACATACATAGACAGGGTTAAAACCCTATCGTTTACCCATAGTCTAAAATA
>PFKD01000116.1 GCA_002784125.1 Flexibacter sp. CG_4_10_14_3_um_filter_32_15 | reverse complement strand
AAAATACCTTTGAATAGTTAAATTAAATCACAGCTTTTATTAACATAATCTTCAAAAAATGTATTTTTATTCTCTGTTTTTTTCTGTGAACTCTGTGTTTAAAAATAGTAGGGTGCAGTAGTTTATGAGGTAAAATAAAGTTAGCCTTACGGCTATGGTGTTTCTACCAACGACATAATTACCTACAAAACTCATAATAAACATATTCTTTATGAATATAATCTCCTTCGCTTTTCTGAAAACCAGCTCTTTGAAGAAGCTCAATCGTGGCAACATTTTCTTTGGTGGTATAAGAAAGAATATAGTTTTTATCTAATTGATTAAAAAGAGCATTTTTAAAAGTTTCGATAGCTTCTAAGGTATAATATTGTTCTCGGTGTTTTTCTGTTGTGGCAAAACCGATTGTACAACGTTTGTGATTGTCGTTTAGCTTTTCTTTACTCAAATCATAGAGATTAAAAACACCAATATATTCGCCTGTTTTTTTGTTTTTATAAAACCAATCTGCAGCACCTCTTTTGAAAGAATATTGAGCAAAATTGAGCTGATAATCCATATATTCTTCTAATTGGTCAATCGTTTTGTAATCATTCATGACAAAAATACTCCTGTCTTTTTCAAACATAGTGAGTAATTTTCGGTAGTTGTGCCAGTCTATTTGTTCGTATTCTAATCGTTCTGAATCTTCTAAAACTGGAAGGGTAATCGGAATAGAGCTTATCATTTTTCTGTCTTCTTTTTTAGTCATTTTGGAAAAAAATACACGCACCCTAAAGTGTACGTTATATTTTTGATTATACTATTCGAAGATAATAAATTTTTATTAAAATTGTGTTCCTTTTTTTTTTATTGACGTTGATAATGGTCAGTAATCTGACCTTAGCAATCGTCTTTCTTTATTCTTCTGCAATTTTTTTGACTAACCAATTTATAGCCAAAATACTTCCTATAAAAATCACAAAAGAAACTCCAAAAAGTTCCCATTTAGAAAAAATAACATAACCAATCCCAAACAAAAAGCTATACCCTAAAGCAATTCCGACAAACCAAGCTGCAATCATATACGGCAACTGATTTTTTGGTTTTGGAAAGTTTAATGAAATTCGAATGGGTTTCCAACTTCCCTGAGGACGTACTCGTGCATAGAATTTTTGTAAGGTTTGCTCATCGGTAGGTTTTGTCAAAAATGTAATCAATACCCAAGCAATTGTTGTTAATCCTAAAATAAAAAATAAAGAATAAGGAGATTCAAAATGAAAAATGGTTCTGTTCAAAATAATTCCAATCATAGGCGCAATCGTCGCAGCAAGTTCACTAAACACATTTATTCTCCACCAATACCAACGCAAAATCAAAACTGCTCCTAGTCCTGCACCTGCTTCTATCAAAAACTCAAAGGCATCTTTTAGTGAAGTTACTTGTGTGGTGGCATACAGTCCGACAAGCATAATTGCAAGTGTTGCAATTCTTGAAGCTGTTACTAATTCTTTTGATGATGCTTTTGGCTTATAAAAACGCTGATACAAATCATTGATTACATAACTTGCTCCCCAGTTTAATTGTGTAGAAATTGTACTCATATACGCAGCAAAAAAAGCAACTAATAAAAGACCTCGCCAACCAGCAGGTAAAAATTCTTTCATTGCCATCACATACCCCAAACCCTCTTTTCCTTCAGCAGGATTTGGATATAAAATAATAGCCGAAAGTGCTACCAAAATCCAAACCCAAGGACGCAAACCGTAATGAGCCAATTGAAAAAACAGTGTTGCTTTAAAGGCATGTTCTTCATTTTTGGCAGACATCATACGCTGAACCACATATCCACCTCCCCCCGGTTCTGCCCCCGGATACCAACTTGCCCACCATTGAATACCAACGTAAGCAAAAAAAGTAGCCAAACTAATGGTAAGCATCTGAACGCCATTTTGTACTAAACCTCCACCACTTGCACCTCCAATAGTATCTATATTGGGAAAAAAACTAAGTGTATTTGCAGGTAATTTTTCTACCAAACCAGCCACACCACCAATTTTTGGACTATCCAAAACTAAATAGGTCAAGACAATACAACCTGTCATCGCCAAAACAAACTGCAAAACATCCGTAATTGCAACTCCCAAAAGACCCGAAAGACTTGAATAAATAACAACAATTACCATGGCAGCAGCAACATAATAAATAGTTTGGTATTCAGGAATATCAAAAAACACATGCAACAAAGCAGCTAAAGCAAAATTTACCCACGCAATAATGACAGCATTAAAAAAAAGTCCTAAATAAACAGCACGAAAACCACGCAAAAACTCAGCAGCTTTTCCAGAATAACGCAATTCTATAAACTCTAAATCAGTAATAACTTTTGCTTTTCGCCATAGTTTTGCAAAAAGAAAAGTAGTGAGCATTCCTCCAATAAGTCCGTTCCACCAAATCCAGTTTCCACTAATTCCATTTTTCACAACTAATTCTGTAACCAAAAGAGGCGTATCGGCTGCAAACGTAGTGGCTACCATAGAAGTACCTGCCACCCACCAAGGAAGATTACGACCACCTAGAAAAAAGTCTTCGGTTGAGCCACTTGCTTTTTTTGTGTAATAAATTCCAATTCCTAAAGTAAGAAGGAGAAAAGAAATGATGATGAGCCAGTCGGCAAGTTCAAGAATCATGTTGAATGGGAAATGGGAGTTAGGAAATGGGAAATGGAGAAGAAAAGTCTTTTTTTAAAATAATCTGAAATATACAGACTAAAAAAGAGATAAAAAAATGTTTGTTTTGAACTCTTATTTAGGCTTTGTCTTTAATGAAGATTTTTTTAGAAATTTTCATTCCCCATTTCCTACTATCTATTTCCCAATTCTTTTTTACTTCAATTTCTCTACAAAATTTTTCCCTATCAAAATTTTTATTCCTAAAATAATTGTATTCTTAGTATAACCTAAATACGAAACCATTTTTTTCCAAAAATCAAAGGCTTGTTTTCTGTTTTTATCAATGTAGGAATGAACGGCGCAAAACTGATACGAATGACCTTTTAAAATTTTGAGTTCAGCATCAGAAAGTGATAATTCATTTTCTAAAAAAGTAGTCGCTTCTAATCTTGCCAAAATTACCTTCTGATTATCTGCCATCGAACGATTGGGGTGGTCATTTACTGTAATTGTCGTTTTATCGATTACATAAATGGGAATCTTGTGAGTATAAAGATTTCTAAACAAAAAAATCCAATCTTCACAGATATTAAATTCAGTTGGAAAAGGTTTTAAACCTTCTTCAGTTTCAATTAATTTTCTATCAAAACAAACCAACGTTCCGAAATATGAACCTTCTAAAATCAATTTATAATCGTAAAAACCTTCTTTGAGATGTGAAATGTGAGAAGGAAATATTTTACTTTCTCCATTAACTTTTGCTTCAAACTCAAATTTTGTAGTCAAAAATTGTGCTTTTGGATTTTTTTTTATGGCTGTATAAAGCGTTTGTAAATGATGCGATTGCATAAAATCATCCGAATCAAAAAAGAGAATATAGTTTCCTTTTGCCTTCGAAATACCAAAATTTCGTGCTGCCGAACGCTCTTCATTATCTTTTTGAAAGTATCTTAAATGAGATGAACGTGGCTCAAATTTAGTAGAATTTTTATCTAAAAAAGTTTTTTCGATAATTTCTCTTGTGTTGTCTGTACTTCCGTCATCTACTACAATTACTTCATAAGAAATAGTTTTATCTTCTAGTTTTTGATTAAAAATAGAATCTAAAGTAGCTACAATCAAATTTGCACGATTGTAAGTGGGAATGACGACAGAAAAAAATGGAGTTTCGATAAAATAGTTGATTTAATAAAAAATTAAGTATCCCAAGTTACTATACTAATTATCATATAAATAAGTATAAATAATGGAATGAGAATAATTCCACCCAAAATTAATAAAATTCCTGCTAGTATGTTTCCCAAAGTGAGATAAATAATTCCACCGATTATCCCAGCAGCAGCAGCCAAGATTAATAATAGAGCAACTAAATCTGCACCAAAATCCTCTGTTTTAGACTTTTTATTTTTGGCTTGTTTTTTCTGTGCTTTTTTGATTTTTTTTTCTATCAATTTTAAGGCTAATCGTTCTTTGAAATTGAGCTTTTTCTGTTTTTTTGTAGTAGTAATTTTTGATTTTTTTACAAGATAATTTGTAGTAATTTCTTTATGAGTAGAGTTTTTAGAATCGCTTTCACTGGCAAAAGAACAGAATGAGAAAAAGAAAAATAGAAGAGTGATAAAATAAATGATTTTCATAATTTTTTGTTTTTTGAATAACATCATAATTTACATTTGACTTTTTAGATGTTACTTTTTATGAAAAAGTTGCTTGAGGAAATAAATTTGACAAACAAAAACCCTAAGAGTTGTAGAAATTCTTAGGGTTTCAAAATGTGTTTAATAAGAATCTTAACTTCTCTGAATTACCATATCTTCCAATGATTCAATCCAAAGTGGATGCGAGTTTAGGCTATCGACCATATCCCAACGCTCTCCACCTAGTTCTAAGAAATCTTCATGATATGTTTCGGCAACTTCCACAGTCGTTTCCAAACAATCAGCTACAAAAGAAGGTACAAAAACGATTAATTTGCGATAGCCTTTTTCATACATTTCTTTGATTGTGTCATCTGTATAAGGCGTAATCCAAGGGTCAGAACCCAAACGAGATTGAAAACAAACGGTATAATCTTTTTCTGTAATGCCTAATTCTTTTGCCAAATGACGTGAAGTTTCATAACATTGCGCTCTATAACACAAACGGTTTGTTGCATTATATGAATTACAACACGTTCCTATTTTACAGTATGAACTTGCTTTTTTAAGTTGGCGTTGTGGCAAACCGTGATAGGAAAAAACGTAATGGTCGTAATCGTGTTTAGATAAAAGTTCTTGTCCTTGTAGTGCAAATGCTTTTATCATTTTTTCATCTGTTGGATAGGCATCAACAAAAGAAACTTCTGGAATAAGCTGCCATTTAGAAACAAGCTGCATGACACGCTCCAAAACTGAACCTGTAGAAGCCGACGCATATTGAGGAAACATTGGAATTACAATGATTTTTTTACAGTTCATTTCCTGTAATTCTTTCAAAACATCTGGAAGGGCAGGGCTTTGATAACGCATCGCTAGACGAACGATATATTTTTCTCTTTTCGTTTTATCTGTTTCTTTTTTTGAATATTCATCTAAAGAATGTTGTAGTTTTTCGGCTACATCTACTCCGTGATACAACAAAGGCGAACCTCTATCTGTCCATAATTTTTTATATTCTGCTGCTGATTTTGGCGAACGAAAAGGCGCAATAATTCCGTTTACAAGTGCAAAACGAAATGGCGCAGGAACATCAATTACTCTTCCATCTAATAAAAACTCACGTAAATATTTTCTAACATCAGGTGTTTTTGGAGAGTCTGGCGTTCCTAAATTGACAAGCAAGACACCAATAGGGGCATTTTCCATAGCGTTATTTTCTATATCTTTTGTAGTTCTGTATTCTTTATTTTACTAAACTCGGTTCTAACTTGGTGTTAGAGAAAAGAGTTTTTAAATTGTAGTGCAAAAGTACGGAAAATTTATTTTCTCTTTTGTTGGGGTGCATAACAAATTAGCTACGCTGCTCTTCGGGTGTCGCTTAGTCAATTTGTATTACGTAGGGAAATGGCTTGCCTTTTCCCTACTAAAAACGACAATTTGTTATACACCTCTTTTGTTGCCAAAGCAGAATAAACAGAACAGAAATAATAACTAGAGAAATATAGAAGGCTATTTTGAAATTGAATGTGAAACAAATTTTATTTTTATGAAGATATGAAAATAAGTTTTGATTTATGTATTTTTGATAAAGTCTTTCTTAGAATTAAAAAAGAACAAATTATGATTACTTCACTTGACCAACTAGACTTTAATAAAACGTATTCGTATGCCGATTATTTGACTTGGCAATTTGAAGAATTTGTTGAGCTGATAAAAGGAAAGGTTATGCCGATGTCTGCTCCTTCTCGCTCACACCAAAAAATTTCTATTTTTTTAAGTAAAGTTTTGGTAGATTGTATAGAAAATAATCATTTAGAGTGTGAAGTGTATGCAGCACCTTTTGATGTTCGCCTTCTAAAAAATCCAAATGAGTGTTTAGAGAATAGAATCGGAAAGACAGATAAAGAAATTTATACCGTCGTGCAGCCAGACTTGTGTGTAATCTGTGATTTGGAGAAATTAGACGATAGAGGTTGTAATGGAGCACCTGAACTGATTATTGAAATTGTATCTGAAAAAAGTGCAGTTAATGCAAATCGTGATGTTATTGAAAAATATGCGATTTATGCCGAAAACGGAGTAGTAGAATATTGGCTTGTACGTCCACTAGAAAAAACTGTTCAGAAAAATCTATTAAATTTAGCGACTCATAAATATGAAGTAGAAGGATTTTATGGTATCAATGACACCGTTTTTTCTACTGTTTTGCCTAGCCTTGAAGTTGAGATAAATTATGTTTTGAGATAGAAAAATACGAATGTTTTTTTGATACAATTTTACTTCTTACAAAATTCTTTCAAATCTTCTAAAGGTTCATCAAAATCATCTGATAGTTGAATGCCTTTCCAGCTTCCAAAACCTGTTCTTTTCTTATTTTCTTGCTCACTCTCTGACTGTATTTCTTGCTTCGAATTAATGTCGTATTTACTAAACAAAAACTCCATAAAAAGCTGTAATTCTTCTTTTGCCTTTTGTGGTAATTGATTTATTTGTTGTGCTATAAATTGATTATTTTCCATATTTTTCTTTGATTTACTTTACTCCTGACAACTACGGACTTTCTCCTTTTATTTGTTTCATAAATTCATCAATTTGTTGTTGAGTAATATTTTCTTTTTCCATCCATTCTA
>PFKD01000321.1 GCA_002784125.1 Flexibacter sp. CG_4_10_14_3_um_filter_32_15 | reverse complement strand
GGTCAGAAAAAGGATTATGGTTACATATTTTTTCTAAATTAACGGCTGCATTCATAATTCTAACTGAATTTTAACTCCTTATTCGCATCTTTAGTATTAGGGGTTTTTAAGGAATCTGATTTTATCAAGCTCATTCCCAAATTGATATAATACTGACAAATAAGCATATTGTCTTCTACTTGAACAGCTATTGGAAGTCCTTTTTTGAAATAAATACTTGCTTCTTTGTAGTCCTTTTTTTCTAAATAAACACTTCCAATATTCAAATATCCTGTTGCTATTCCTGTGCTATCATTTAATTTTTCTTTCATTACAATAGCTTGTTTGTGCATCTGAATTGATTTTTCGAGTTGATTATTTTTCTTATAAATCAAAGCCATATTATTGAGCGCACGAGCTACTTGTTGTTTTCTATCATAACGCTGCTGAATACCCAAAGAAATCAATAGATTTTCTAAGGCTCGCTCATAATTTCCTTGCACATAATACACTCCTGCAAGATTATTCAAAACCAAAGAGTATTCTATTGAATCGCCTACTTCTTGAAATAAATCAGAAGAAGCCTTAAAAAAATGTACTGCCGAGTCATAATTACTCTTTTGCTTATGATAAAGACCAATTATCCGAACAGCTTTTGCCATTCCTTCAAAATAAAGATTTTCTTCCGATTTATGAATAATAGTTTCTGCTAAAATCCGACTAGAATCATTCTTTAATTTTATATAATATTCTGAAATATCTAAAAGTCTATTTATTTGAGTGGTATCTTCTAAAGCTGTTTCTTTAGCAGATTTATAAATACGCCAAAGACTATTCAACTCTTTATCTGCGTTCTCATTTTTGGACATATCAGATTGAGCCATTATTTCAAAAGAAATAAAAGTAGTCAAGCAAAACCAAGAAATAAAAAATAGAAGTTGTTTAGACATTTATAGTTTTATATCAAATATTCATATTCATATTCATTTAGCTTTTCAAGTGCAAGGTTTCCCACTTCACTTCTTGTACAATATCATTATGCAAACTCAGAGCAACAGGACAAGTCATGGCTGCACGGTGTAATTTTTCATGTTCTCTTACAGTTAGCAAAAGTGTTTCAGGACACGTATAAGTAACCTTTATGCGTCCAATTCTACGAGGATTATCTACCATTATTTTTTCTATGTAGGCTTCTAATCCTTCTAAATTTATTCCTTCTCGTTCTGCCAAAATCCCCATCATGGTCATCTGACACGAAGCCAATGAACTACATACCAAATCAGTAGGCGAAAATGCCTCACCTTTTCCATGATTGTCTTTGGGAGCATCTGTAATTAGTGTATTTTGAGAATTAATATGCGTGGCGTGTGTGCGTAATTTGCCTTGATAGATTAATTTTATCATAACATTGAATAGATTTTCAACATGGGTGACATTTAAAAAAAGGCAAATCTTTGCCAAATGTCACTCATATTGATTTTGATACCTTATTTTTTTAAGGTAAAATGTATAGTGTATTTTTTACAATTAAATTTAGACAAAAAAGATGACTTTAACCGAATTTTGCTCTTAATTTTTTAATCAAACTCTAATTACAATTTATTTTGAATACTGATTCTGTTTCTTCTCATTTATTTCCTTCTTTATTTGATAATTTCCTTTCTTCT
This sequence comes from Flexibacter sp. CG_4_10_14_3_um_filter_32_15, assembly GCA_002784125.1. Classification (GTDB taxonomy): domain Bacteria; phylum Bacteroidota; class Bacteroidia; order Cytophagales; family Bernardetiaceae; genus Bernardetia. The sequence goes on along the minus strand of PFKD01000321.1, from coordinate 5,301 downwards.
GTCTTTATTTCAGATTGGAAAAATGAGCTTTTTGATAAAAAAAAAATAACCATAAAAGTACTGCGATTAGATGCCCAACATCAACATATTGGAGGTAATAAGTTATACAAATTGTACTATAATTTGTTGGAAGCCAAAAAACAAAATAAGACTAAACTACTCACTTTTGGAGGTGCGTATTCGAATCACTTGCGAGCTACTGCCTTTGCTGCCAAGCAGTTGGGATTGGAAAGTATAGCCGTCATCAGAGGAGAAGAACATAAAAATCTAAATCCTGTTCTTGCCTTTTGTAAAGAACAAACTATGCAGCTCCATTATATTTCAAGAACAGAATACAGAGAAAAAAATAATACAGATTTTATAGAAAAATTAAAAGAGCAGTTTGGAGATTTTTATCTCATTCCAGAAGGTGGTTCGAATGCCCTTGCCTTAAAAGGCACAAGTCATATTCCTAAAATTGCTTTTGATTTGTTGAATGAAAATATAGATTGTTTTGCTTTAGCTATCGGAACTGGAGGAACAGCAGCAGGAATACTTAATGGAATAGAAGAAAATAAAACTAAAAGCAAAGTTTTAGCTATTTCTGCACTCAAAGGAGGCGAATTTTTGAGAAATGATATAGAAAAACTATTGAATGATTTTTATGAAAATGATAAAGCAAAAACAACAAATACTTTATCAAAATTAATTTTAGAAACTCATTTTCATGAAGGAGGATATGCCAAAAAATCAGAACGATTAATGAATTTTATTAGTGAATTTAATCAAAATAATGATTTTGAGATTGAACCCATTTATACAGGAAAAGCCTTTTTTGCAGTTTATAATTTAGCTGCAACTAATTTTTTTGAAGAGGGAAATATGATTGTGTTAGTTCATACAGGAGGAATTTTTTAAATAAAAAAACGCTACAAAACTTTTAGATTTCATAACGTTTTTAAGTAAATTTGGTAATTACTATTATGATAACGTGATTTTTACACAAAGGTTCGTGTTAATTTGACAATTAATAATTATTTTTTCAAAATTATCAAAAAATTCTTTTAGATTTTATATTCAGAATTAGCTTTTTTAGCGTTTTTTTAGCAATTTTAGTAGGCTGAATTTTTTAATCTTCAAATAAAAACAATCCTAATCAGATGAACAATAAACAACAAAATAACAAAAAAAATAAGGCAAATAATTGGACTCTTTTTTTGGATAGAGATGGCGTACTGAACCGTAAACTAGAAAATGATTATGTCAAAAATTTGGAAGAATTTGATATTCTGAAATATTCAAAAGAAGCCTTAGACCTTTTGAGTAAGCACTTCGAAACCATTGTAGTTGTTACGAATCAACAAGGAATCGGTAAAAAATTAATGACTGAAAAAGACCTTGAACTTATTCATAGTTATTTACAAGAAAAACTCCCACAGATACACAAAATTTATTTTTGCCCAGACCTTTATAATACAAACTCGCCACGTCGAAAACCTGCAATTGGAATGGCTATTGATGCAAAAGAAGATTTTTGTAAGATAAGTTTTAAGCGTTCGGTAATTGTAGGCGATAGCATTTCGGATATGCAGTTTGGTAGGAATGCAGGAATGAAAACGTGTTTTATCAATCAAAAAAGCAATCCTAAACAAGTAGAAAATAAAGCCTTAGTAGATTTTGAAACGACTTCACTTATAGAAGCTGTTCCGTATTTGGTTCGGCTTACTAAGTAACAACCCAAACAAAAAATTCTCTCTCAATAGATTGAAAGAGAATTTGGATAATTTAATTTTTGGAAACTCAAATTTATACGTGTTGCAAAACACCATTTTTACCACTTTTTTTCAAACGAAGCGAATACACAGATTTGTAATTCTTTCCTGTTTCTAAATAATTTTTGAGTTTCAAAAACAGACCTTCCTCAATGTATTGTTCTAAGGCTTGGTCTGTATCATAATAGTTTTTCATTGCCTCTTTTATTTCTTCGTCCCATTTTCCAAACAGAACATCAAAATCAGAAGCACCAACATTCTTTCTGCAATTTTTTGAACCACAACCACACTGAAAATTATTTTCTAAATTAAAGATGGCATATTCATCTGTAATTTCTTCGTCAGCTTGAATATCACGAAGCGCAATTTCGAATCCATAACCTGTACTGATTGTATTTCTGTTGCAAGAGTGATTTACATATTTTGCAAAATCCCAGCTCACAATTTTATAGCCTCGCTCATCACGATACGAATATTTATCAACTACACTTTTGCCATAGGCATCAAGTTTTGCGTATTTTTTTGGAGTTACCTCAATTTCTAAACTGTCTTTTACATAGACAATCGTTCCTTTAGGAATAAATTCTTTTGCGAAAACGCCGTAACCAATTTCAGGACTTACAAAGCGAAGTTCGGTAGAAGGATGAATCATTTTATGTGTAAATTTTATAAAAACAATGAATGATTGAAAGAATTTTTGATAAAAAGAAATAATTTAATAATTCTACTAATTAATAGTATTTTATAAATTTGAAAACCTTAATTTAAAATTTCATCTACTAATAATGAAATAAATTAAAGTTGATTGATAACGCAAAAATGAGAAATAAGTTGTAGAAAAAAACGCTTTTTGGATTAGTTTTGAAAAAATAGATTTTTAGCAAAAAAAGAAGTCTTTCAGTATCAAAATTGTAAAACAGAAGCATTTTATGGTCTATTTTTTATCAAACTTTTAAAGTATGAAACTAAAAAAGCCAACAAAACTAAAATAGTCTTGTCGGCTTCATAAAATTTAAAATTAGTTTCTAGAAATAATCAAGAAACTTCTCTAAACAAACGATTTTTACATACCAGCTTTTGCAGTAATATCAAATCCTACATTTACAGTATTATTGATAAATTTGTCTTTTACTTTAGCAGTACCTTCAGCCATGTGGCTTACATTGAATTCTGTACGGTCAATATTGAATTTTGCACTTGCTTTTACTTCACCTTCTGATGGCATAGTTACGTTTGCGTAAAAACTAATTGATTTTTCTACGTCCATCATTTTAAGGTTACCCGTAATTTTGTGAGTAGGGTTTTCAGTAGAATGCTCTCCTTCCACTACTTCAATTGTTGAAGCATCAACAGCCTCTACATTTGTGATAGTGAAAGTCGAAGTTGGATACGTTTCAACAGCAAAAAAATCAGGGCTTTGAAGGTGTCCTACTAATTTTGCATTGTCTTCGGTAGCTTCAATGTCTAATACTGTAAGTTCTGTCATGTTGATAGTAATCGTTCCACCTGTAAGTGTACCATTTTCTACCATCAATTTAGAATCAGATGCAATACCCAAAGTTCCGTTATGTTGTCCTGCTGGTTTTGTACCAATCCAAGTAACTGCACTAGCAGAAGTATCAATCATAAGCTCTTGTGTAGCTTGTGTTTCTTCTGGAACAACAGCCACTGAATCAACTACTTCTGCCTCTTGGCTTTTAGGAGCATTGTTACAGCTTGAAAGAAATGATAATGAACCTGCTACCAAAATAGCACTAGCAAATAAAGAAATACGTTTCATAAAAAATGAGGTTAAGTTTTGAAAAGACAAAGGTAAAGAAAATAATTGTAGGTACAACTATTTTTTCACTAAATTGCATAATTTTTTTATTAAAAGTTTTGAAGTAAAGAATTTATTTTTATTCTTTAATTCAGGTGGCATAACTCTTAGTTGCTCATATTGTTTTTGTATTTTTGTTCTAACAAATCCTTGAATTCCTTCTATCATTTTTATTACTAACTATTTTTCCAAATGACTACTCTTCCTATCTTATACGAAATTTTTTTAGAATCTTCTGGTGTATCTACGGATACTCGCCACGTAAATGAAAACGAACTTTTTTTTGCTTTAAAAGGAAATAATTTTGATGGAAACAAATTTGCCTATCAAGCCTTAGAAAAAGGAGCTTCTTATGTAGTAGTTGATGATGCAACTGTAATTCCTAGTTTTGATGAACACGACCACAAGAAATTAGCCCATAAAAATAAATATCTATTAGTAGAAAATGTATTAGTATCTCTTCAAAAACTAGCGAATTTTCATAGAAAACAGTTTACGATTCCTTTTATTGGCATAACAGGGAGTAATGGAAAAACGACGACAAAAGAGCTTTTGCGTTCTGTTCTTTCTCAAAAATTTAAAACCTACGCTACTCAAGGTAATTTGAATAATCACATTGGTGTTCCTCTCACTATTTTGAGCATGCCAACCAATACAGAAATTGCTATTATAGAAATGGGTGCAAATAAAGTAGGCGATATTCAAGAACTTTGCAGTATTGCAGAACCTACTTATGGAATGATTACCAATATTGGATATGCTCATTTAGAGGGTTTTGGTGGGTATGAAGGTGTTTTGAGAGGAAAAACAGAACTATATCAATCATTAATCAAAAATAACGGAACTGTCTTTATAAATAGTGATGATTCTGTTTTGATGAATATGGAAAAGCGTTTTGAGGCTGGAAAAGTAATAAAATATGGAACTTCTGATGCACAAAATAGCTTAGAAAATTATTATTCGGCTTTGCTTTCAACATCTGTACCTACAATTATTTACGAAGACGAAGAAAATAATAAAATTCAAACTCAACTTACAGGCGCATACAATTTTCCTAATATCTTGGCAGCCTTAGCTTTTGGTAAATTTTTCGGTCTTTCTACTTCTCAAATGAATAAAGGAATTTCAGATTATCTTCCTAAAAATAACCGTTCACAAGTCGAAGAGCGAACAGAAACCAAAAATACTCTTCTTCTTGATGCCTACAATGCCAACCCTGATAGTATGAAAGCTGCTTTGTTACACTTGGAAGCAATGCCAAAAAATGGAAAACAAAAAGTAGCTATTTTAGGAGATATGTTTGAGCTTGGAAAAGAATCATTTATCAAACACAAAGAAATTTTGGGACTTGCCCTACAACTCAAAATTGATAAAATAATTGTCTGTGGAAAAGATTTTCAGAAAGCCAAAACGGCTGGAAATATTGTTTCTAGTCTGATTTTGAGTTTTGTAGATAAGAAAGAGTTAGCTGATTATTTGGAGAAAAATCCTGTTACAGAAAGTATCATTTTATTAAAAGGCTCTAGAGGAATGGGTTTGGAAACGGTGGTGGAGTTGTTGTAGTTCCCCTTATCAATGTCTGATTACAGACGATTGCTAAGGGAAAATGTTTATTTATTCTTTTTATTATACAATTATGAAAATTTCCATTTTATTATTCAACATGAGTGACATTTTTAAGTATTTGATTTTCAGTTGCAGCGCAACGTAACCTTTGTAGAACCTCAAAAA
>PFKD01000068.1 GCA_002784125.1 Flexibacter sp. CG_4_10_14_3_um_filter_32_15 | reverse complement strand
TTTATTATCAATTAAATGATAATTTATTTAAACACGGCTTTTTTTTAATTTAGGGTGGGGAATGACAGTTTCATGGTCAATATTTTCAAATACAAAACGAAAAGCATCGTAACTTTTTGGTGTATAATCAGAAGGAGGACAAGCTGAAAAACCTCCTTCTTGTTTTATTTTGTCTATATCTTTTTGGTATTCAAGTATCCTTTTTTATTCTATTAAATTACTAAAAATACTTTATTCAAAAATTCTATCTATATCAAAAAAACGAACTACAAAATAATTTATAGTTCGTTTTTTATAGAAAATTATCAATTCTCTGCTGTTGTTTGTGTCCCCACAAACGACAATTAACTAAATTCTAAACCATTTCAGGTTTATAAATTTTAGCATATTGAAAGAAGAAATGAGGAATTGTATTGATTCCTTTGTAATAATTGAAAAGTCCGTAATGTTCGTTTGGCGAGTGAATGGCATCCGAGTCTAAGCCAAATCCCATCAAAATACTATCAATTCCGAGTTTAGATTTGAACATCGCAACGATTGGAATACTTCCACCACTACGCATCGGAATAGGGTCTTTACCGAAAGTTTGCTTATAGGCATAACTTGCAGCTTGATATGCCTGTGAGTCTATCGGAGTTACGACAGGTTCGCCTCCATGATGAGGTTTTACCACAATACTGACCGACTCAGGAGCAATTTTTTGAAAATGCTTCTTGAATAGTTTTGTAATAGTTTCAGAATCTTGATTAGGAACTAAACGCATAGAAATTTTTGCATACGCCTTCGAAGCAATTACTGTTTTTGCGCCTTCGCCTGTGTAACCTCCCCAAATTCCATTTACATCTAAAGTCGGACGAATAGAAGCACGCTCTAAAGTAGAATATCCTTTTTCGCCTTCTACGTCTTTTAGTCCGATAGATTTTTTGTATTCTTCTAAAGAAAAAGGAGCTTCTGCCATTTTTGCACGTTCTTCTTTTGTTACTTTTTCTACATCATCATAAAAATTCTCTACCGTAATTCGCCCTTCTTGATCTTTCAAAGAAGCAATCATATCACAAAGAACATTGATAGGATTTGGAACAGCACCACCATAAAGACCAGAGTGCAAATCACGATTAGGACCTGTAACCTCTACTTCTACATAAGACATACCACGCAAACCAACCGTAATTGAAGGAATATCGTTTGCAATCATTCCTGTATCAGAAATCAAAATTACATCGGTTGCTAACTTTTCTTTGTTGTTTTCTACAAAAATATCTAAATTATCCGAACCTACTTCTTCTTCGCCTTCTATCATAAACTTGACATTACAAGGCAAAGAATCTGTTTTCATCATGGCTTCAAATGCTTTTATGTGCATATACATTTGTCCTTTGTCATCACATGCGCCACGAGCATAAATTTTTTCATCTCTAACAGTTGGCTCAAAAGGAGGAGTTTCCCAAAGCTCTAATGGGTCTGGTGGTTGAACGTCGTAATGTCCATACACCAAAACAGTAGGCAATGAAGAATCAATCATTTTTTCTCCATAAACAATCGGATAACCTGCTGTCTGACAAAGCTCTACCTTGTCAGCCCCTGCTTCTTCTAATTTTGTTTTGATAAATTCTCCAGCTCTAAAAACGTCTTCTTTGTATTTTTTGTCTGCACTTACAGAAGGAATACGAAGCAAATCTTTGAGTTCTTCTAAGAAACGTTCTTTATTTTTTTCTATATAATCGTGTGTGTTCATATAAATTTATTGAATGAATAGTTACTAAATTTGTGATGTAAAATTAGCAATAATTAAAAATTCTGAATTGAGCTTGAATATACGGCTTTTTCTTCAAAAAAAGAACCTTCATCTATTCAAAAGGCGTAATAGTCTAAAAATAAACTATTTATACTAGCTTTGGTTCATGGTTTGTTGTTTACTCAAAAAACTAAAAACTGTTTGACCAAAAAGTTCTAAATAAAATTGGAGAATCTACAAATATTAAAACCGTTTTAGGAAAATAGTCTACTTATTCCATTTCTCACTTATTTCATGGTAAATTATCTTATTTTTATTGTTAGTGCTATTGTTCTTGTCAAAGGAGCAGACTGGGTAACTGATGGAGCTTCATCGATAGCCAAACGCTTCAATATTTCTGATCTTATTATTGGTCTGACAGTAGTTTCGATTGGTACTTCTGCGCCTGAACTTGTCGTCAATCTTTTTGCTTCTTCAAGTGGAAGCTCTGACCTTGCGATTGGAAATGTTTTGGGGAGTAATATTTTTAATACTCTAGCAATTTTAGGAGTTTGCTCTATAATTTCGCCTATTTTTGTCAAACGTGCAACCGTTCAGATAGAAATTCCTTTAGGGCTTTTGGCTGCCCTTGCGCTAGGTATTTTGGCTAATGATATGCTTATTGATGGCTCTAGTGGTTCTATTTTATCAAGAAGTGATGGAATAATTTTATTGTTTTTCTTTGTGATTTTTATGTATTACACATTTTTTTCTGCACAAAAAGACCAAAAATTATCTATTGAAGAAGCCGAAGATATACAAAAATTACCATTAGGATTATCCATTCTGATGCTTTTAGGTGGTTTTGCTGGACTTATCGGAGGAGGTAAATTTATGGTAGATGCAGCCATTGAAATTGCAAAATCTTGGGGAGTAAGCGAAGGAATCATCGGACTTACCGTAGTGGCAGCAGGAACGTCTTTTCCAGAATTAGTAGTTTCGGTTTTGGCAGCTCGCAAGGGAAGTGCAGATATGGCAATCGGTAATGTAGTGGGTTCGAATATCTTTAATATCTTTTTTGTTTTGGGAATTAGTGCAACAGTCAGACCTATTCCATTTAATCCGAATGCAAATAATTTAGATGTTGCAGTTGCTGCTTTGGGATGTCTAATGGTAGTGGCTTTTGTGTTTTTGGGAGAAGGACGAAAAATTTCTCGTGGAGAAGGCACAGTTCTGACACTTGGTTATGTTTTTTATATTGCTTATTTGGTTTATCAACAAGTTGGATTAGGTTAGTGGCACAAAAAATATGTCTTACTTTTCCTAATTCATTTTATCAAAAATAGTTAGATTTTGCATCCAAAAAATATACACAACTCATTTTATGATTTTAAAGAACTCATAAAAAGCAATCCTACTTTAAAACAGTTTGTTTTTATCAATCAACACAAAATAGAAACCATTGATTTTGCCAATGAAAAAGCAGTTTTAGAACTGAATAAATCCCTTTTAGCACACCATCACAACATAAAAAATTGGAGCATTCCAGAAGGTTATCTGTGTCCTCCCATTCCTAGCAGAGCCGATTATTTGTATTATTTGAAGGATTTATTAGAATTAGATAAAAAAAATATAAAAGGTCTTGATATTGGCGTTGGTGCAAATTGCATTTATCCGATTCTGGCTAGTCAGTTATTTAATTGGAAAATGGTAGGGTCAGATAGTAACAAAACAGCCATTAAGTCAGCTAGAAAGAATGTTGAAGGCTCAAATCAACTCAAAGAAAATATAGAAATTCGTCATCAAGAATCAAATGCAAATCTATTTAAAGGAATTATTCAAGAAAATGAATATTTTGATTTTACGATGTGTAACCCTCCTTTTCATGCATCCGAAAAAGAGGCAAATTCAGCAGCTATACGCAAAACTACAAATCTGAACACTTTAGGAAGTGAGCAACACAAACTAAATTTTGGAGGACAAGCCAACGAACTTTGGTGTAATGGTGGGGAAGCTCTTTTTATAAAACGAATGATAAAACAGAGTGTAGAGTTTAAAAGTCAAGTAAATTGGTTTACTACTTTAGTTTCGAGGGGTGGAAATCTGAAAGCAATTTATAAACAGCTTGATAAAATAAAAGCAGAACATAAAACAATAGAAATGGAACATGGAAACAAAAAAACAAGGTTTGTAGCGTGGAAATTTTGCTATTCAAAAAATAAATTGAGATAATTGCATAATATAAAGAATAAATTAAAACTTATTTTAGTTTTTCACCGTATAACTAATCAAAGATAAATTTTTATTTTTTATAGAATAATCTCCTTTGTATTATGAAACATCTCAATAAAAAATATTTACTACTTATCGTTTTTGGTGTATTGCTGATGAGCTTGAGCTTTGTTTTTCAACATTATGCTCATATCCCTGATATCATTAATGGAATTTTGAAAGGCACAGCTATTGGATTATTACTCTTAGGAATCGTATTTTTATCAAAAGAAAAAATGGAAGAGGTTTGAACACAAGAATTTAATTTTTTATATCCTCATTTGTCGCAAAACAGATGAGGTTTTTTTATATCAAAAAAAGAATAGCAAACTCTAAAACAAAAATACCATCGATAAGACCAGTAAAATACCATTCCGAACGTTTTTTTGAGCTTCCAATAATTAAAAAAACTGTTACTATATAAACTATTTCAAAATGAAGAAGATAGTTTGTATGAAAATAATAAATCAACCCAGCACAAATGATTAAGAAAAAAACAGATAAAACTTTACTTTTCTGAGGATTTAAAAGATTGACAAGTGTGGGCAATCCTACTCTATTATCGCTTTCTTCATCCCGAATATCAAAAGGAATTGTTATTGCCAAAGTAAAAAAGAAACGTTCGAAAAAGAGAGCAATTATTTGTGGTGTTTGGATAATCAATTCCTCATGCAGCATCGGAAAAATAACAGTCGCACTTGCCCAAACATAAGCAATCAAAAATATTTTTAGATAGGGAATATTTCTCCACGCAGGAATATGGAAATATTTTTTTTTATTAGAATTTTCTTCATTTTCAGTTGTTTTTCCATTTATTTCTTCTTTCAAAATTTCCTCTGAAGGTAATTCAATATGAATAGGAACAGTATAAAAAACAGAAATTACAGCCAAATGAACTAAAAACCAAAATTGATTGAGTGTCAAGAAAAAAGGTGCAGGAACGAGTAAAATCAAACCTAAAAAGAAAATTATTTTAAGAAAATTTCTTTTTTTATAAATAAATTCGAATTTTTCAGAAGCCGTTCCTGCTGTATAAAATACACATAAATTATAAGTAACAAGCGTTCCAAAAAAAAGAATCCAAAGAGGAGCAAGTTCAAAAGAAATTCCAGCCGTTTCGAAAAGTAAAAGGTAGGTACTAAACCCCATAAGAGCTGCACCTACCGATATCCAAAAGTTCCCATAAACGAGCCAGCGAAAAGGATTGATAATGGTTAATTTATAAGGTTATAACATATTTATTTTCAAAACTTTACACGTATTTTTTTATAAAAAGTTTACTCTTTCCAAATTTAGTCTTCTTTACTAAAGAAGTATTTCAAGCATAAACTACACAAGCACTTCTCCGGTCATTTCTTTCGGAATTTCTACCTTCATCAAAGTAAGAATAGTGGGCGCAATATCTCCTAATTTTCCATCTTTGAGAGAATAATTATTTTTTATAGAATCTTGTGAAAGCAAAAACATCGGAACTGCATTTGTCGTGTGTGCTGTATTGGGCGTTCCGTCTTCGTTTTTCATTTTGTCAGCATTTCCATGGTCTGCAATAATAATGACTTGATAGCCATTTTTTAGAGCCGTTTCTGAAACTTCTTTTGCACAAAAATCTACTGTTTCACAGGCTTTTACGGCAGCTTCGAAAACTCCTGTATGTCCGACCATGTCAGGATTGGCAAAATTGAGACAGACAAAATCGGGTTTGTTTTGATTCAAATCTTCAATAACTTTATCTTTTAACTCAAACGCACTCATTTCGGGTTGTAAATCATACGTAGCTACTTTTGGAGAAGCACACATTATTCTGTTTTCGCCTTCAAACTGCTGCTCTCGTCCTCCTGAAAAAAAGAAAGTAACATGAGGATATTTTTCGGTTTCGGCTGCACGAAGTTGAGTTTTATTATTTTTTTCTAAAACTTCTCCTAATGTATTACTCAGATTTATATCATCAAAAATGATTTTTACATTCTCAAATTTTTTGTTATAATTAGTCATCGTAATATAATACAAATCAAGTTTTTTCATTCCTTGCTCTTCAAAATCTTGCTGAGAAAGAGCCTGTGTTATTTCTCTACATCTATCTGTACGGAAGTTGAAAGCAATCACTACATCATCTTTTTCAATTTTGGCTAAAGGTTCATTGTTATCGTCTGTGATAATAATGGGTTTCAAAAATTCATCTGTAATTCCTTCTTGATACGCTTCTTTCAAAGTAGAAACGGCATCTTTTACTTTTTTTCCTTGTCCTTTTACCATGGCATCGTAAGATAATTTTACTCTTTCCCAACGATTATCTCTATCCATGGCATAATAACGCCCAACCAAAGAAGCAATTTTTGCATTTGTGTTCTTCAAATGATTTTCTAAATCCTGTATAAACTCTTCACCTGAATTTGGGTCTGTATCTCTTCCATCTGTAAAACCATGAATAAAAATAGCTGCCAAACCTGCATCTGTTGCTAGTGAAGTCAAGGCTTTTAGATGTGAAGTATGTGAGTGAACACCACCGTCAGAAACCAAACCTACAAAATGAAGTTTTACATTTTTTTCTTTTGCATACTTGAAAGCATTTTGCAGAACTTCATTTTTACTCAATTCATTATTTTGAATGGCAACATTTATACGAGCCAAATTTTGATAAACTACTCGTCCTGCACCAATATTCATGTGTCCAACTTCAGAATTGCCCATTTGTCCTTCAGGAAGTCCTACAAATTCGCCATCCGTCCGAAGTTTTGAGTTTGGATAATTAGTATATAAACTATCTACAAAAGGCGTATTTGCTGCATCAATCGCTGAAACGGTTTTGTCTTGGGCAATTCCCCAACCGTCCAAAATCATCAAAAGAACTTTGTTAGTAGTTGTCGTATTAGTTGTCG
>PFKD01000347.1 GCA_002784125.1 Flexibacter sp. CG_4_10_14_3_um_filter_32_15 | reverse complement strand
GCTTGATTTGCTTTAAACGAGTACATTTTTTTTTCGTGCGTTTACCCTAGTATAACTTTTCAAATTATAGCAATAATAAATCTTATACCTATGCCTCCTCTACTTTTACTAGATGTGATACAGCCTTTACCATACCGACGATATTAGGAGTGTCTTCCTGTTCTACGGTTTGGTGCATTTTGCGAAGCCCTAAAGCATGCAAAGTTAGGCGTTGTTTTTTTGGGCGTTTGATTGAGCTACGCACCTGAGTAATACGAATTTTCGCCATTTTACTAAATAGTTTTTGGTAATCAAATAAGAACACAAGAGCAATACAATCTGAATTGTCAAGACACCCTATACATATAGTAGAGGTGTCAGACAATTTCTTATATTTTTCTGTAGTAACCTATTGTACTTACCCATTAAAAACTTTGGTAAGATTAACACCACGCTGCTCGGCAACTGATTTTGCATCACGCATACGCAATAATGCATCAAAAGTAGCACGAACTACGTTTCCTGGGTTATTTGAGCCTTGAGACTTAGCAAGTACATTTTCGATACCGATTGCTTCCAATACGGCTCTTGCTCCACCACCAGCAATAACTCCTGTACCTGGCGTTGCAGGCTTGAGCATTACTTTAGCAGCACCAAATTTCCCTATTATAGGATGGGGAATGGTCTGTCTGATGATAGGTACTTTTACTAAGTTTTTCTTAGCGTCTTCTATACCTTTTTGAATAGCATCTGTTACTTCATTGGCTTTGCCAAGTCCATAACCTGCTACACCGTTGCCATCGCCAACTACAACTAATGCTGCAAAGCTGAAACGACGACCACCTTTTACTACTTTTGCTACACGATTAATAGTAACTACTTTCTCTTTTAGTTCTATTTCGCTTGCTTTAACGGTATTTACGTTTGCTGCCATAATTTATTAGGGTTGCAAAGGGTTTAGAATTGAAGTCCACCTTCTCGTGCGCCTTCTGCTACAGCTTTGATATTGCCATGATATAAGAAACCATTACGATCAAAAATTACTTTATCGATGCCTTTTTCTTTAGCACGTTCGGCGAGTTTTGCGCCTACTTGTTTCGATAATTCTTGATTGATATGTTTCTCAGCGTCAATATCTTTGAGAGAAGCACTCACAAGGGTATGCCCATTTACATCGTCGATGAGTTGGGTATAAATATATTTATTACTGCGAAATACAGAAAGACGTGGTCTTTCGGCTGTTCCGGCTAATTTTTTACGAATACTACGTCTGATACGTGTTCGACGCTGACTCTTACGTGAGGTAGTTGCCATGATACTAGTTTATTATAAAATTTCTCAAAATAAGGAACACGAAGTTATCGTATCAAAATTAAATTCTTATTGTTGTAATTATTTGACACTCAAAAGAGCCTAACAATTTAAGTAAGGAAATAATTGTTTAACGATTATTTACCTGCGCTCTTACCAGCCTTACGACGAATCTGTTCGCCTACAAAGCGTACACCTTTACCTTTGTACGGCTCAATCTTACGAAGTGAGCGTATTTTGGCAGTAATGTGTCCGAGTAATTCTTTGTCGCTAGATTCTAAGGTAACTTTAGGGTTCTGACCTTTAAGCATCTCAGTACTTACAGTAATTTCTTTTGGCACTTGCAAAAAGATGGCATGTGAGTAGCCTAAGTTCAGCTCAAGGATTTGACCTTTTGCTTCTGCTTTATATCCTACACCTACAAGCTCTAAATGAGATTTGTAGCCTTCAGATACGCCCTGAACCATATTGTGTACCAACGAACGGTACAAGCCATGCATAGCACGAGTCTGTTTTTCTTCGTTTGTGCGTTCGAAAACCAACTTATCATCTTCCACTTTAGCAGTGATTCTTGGGTCAATAGTGCGAGAAAGCTCGCCTCTTGTACCTTTGACCTTGATGGTGTTTTCCGAAACATCTATAGTTACTCCACTAGGGATAGTAACTGGGTTTTTACCAATTCGTGACATTTTCTATCAGATTTATTAGATATTTTAATTATCTGTTGTTATAGTTCTGTAGCAACTTTCATTTTAGCGATTAACAGAAATTAGTTTTGCTACAAAGAGTATAAGTCAAATAATTAAAAGTCTAAATGAATTATACGAATTATATGAAATGAGTGCAATATTAATATACATAACAAAGTACCTCTCCTCCTACACTATTTGTACGAGCTTCTTTGTCAGTCATAACGCCATGCGAAGTAGAGATTACAGCAATACCCAATCCATTGAGTACACGAGGTAATTCACTTGCCTTGCGATACTGACGCAGACCTGGCTTACTTACACGCTCTAGGTGTGTAATCGCAGGAGTACGAGTAGCAGGGTGATACTTTAATGCTATTTTGATAGACGCACCTACAGGAGCATCTACAAATTTATAGCCTTGTATATAGCCTTTATCATATAAAATTTTAGTCATTTCCTTCTTCAATTTTGAAGCTGGAACTTCCACAATTCTATGATTAGCTTTGATTGCGTTTCTGAGTCTAGTCAGATAGTCTGCAATAGGATCCGTTGTCATTCCCTCAAGGTTTGTATTCAGGAAATATGAAAAAAGAACTTAATTTTTTATTCCCTAAATGTTGTAAAGGTTCTAAAGAATTCGAAATTATTCTAGTTCTTGTAAAAAGTATTACCAGCTTGATTTGGTTACGCCTGGTATTTTTCCGTCGTTTGCCATTTCTCTAAAAACGACACGACAAATACCAAAACGGCGCATGTAGCCACGTGGGCGACCCGTCAAACGGCAACGATTATGCAAGCGAACAGGAGAAGAATCTTTTGGAAGTTTGTCAAGAGCGATTTGCGCCTCAACATCTCCGTTCTTTGCAAGTTTTTTGAGTTCTACACGTTTTTCAGCGTATTTTTCCACCATTTTTTGGCGTTTACGCTCACGTGCAATCATCGATGATTTAGCCATAATGTATGATTGACTTAGATTTGGATTTTAACTTTATTGATTTGAACTTCAATAGTCTCGGTTCTGAAACGATACTTTTAGCTTTCTATTTTAATTTTGTTCTATTAGGAATAAACTAAAGTAGTTTTGTGTAAAAGCATTGATTTAGATAAAGTCAGATTTGTTCAAAATTGATTGAATCCAGTTGCGATTAGCAATTATTAACTGCGAAACGGCATACCCAATTCTTTCAAAAGAGCTAATCCTTCTTCATCCGTTTGAGCAGAAGTAACAAAGGTAATATCCATTCCTGTAATTTGCTTGACTTTGTCAATCGAAATTTCAGGGAATATAATTTGTTCTTTCACGCCCAAAGTGTAGTTTCCACGACCATCAAAGCCTTTATCACTAATACCTTTGAAGTCACGTACACGAGGCATTGAAACTGTTACCAAACGGTCTAAGAATTCATACATCTGATCGCCTCTAAGCGTTACACGTACACCAATTGGCATATCTTCACGAAGTTTGAAGTTCGAGATAGCCTTTTTAGAATAGGTAGGTACGGCACGTTGTCCAGCAATAGTAGAAATTTCTTCTACGGCAGTATCGATGAGTTTCTTGTCTGAAACAGCTTTTCCAACTCCACTATTAATACAAATTTTTTGCAAACGAGCCACTCGCATGACTGATTTAAACTCAAATTTGTCTTTAAGAGCAGGAACTACTTCATTGAAGTATTTATCTTTTAAACGAGGTGTTGCCATAACTATTTAATAATTTCACCACTTTTTTTAGAATAACGAACAAGTTTACCGTTCTCATCTTTTTTGCGACCGATGCGAGTAGGTTTGCCAGAAGCATCTACATGCGCTACGTTGCTGATGTGAATAGGAGCTTCCATTTCGATGATACCACCTTCTGGATTGTTAGCAGACGGTTTAATATGCTTTTTGACCATATTAATTCCTTCTAAGATAACACGTTGCTCACTAACTTTTACTTCAGTAATTGTTCCTTGTTCGCCTTTGTGGTTGCCCGCAATTACGATTACGTTGTCGCCCCTCTTTACATGAAGTTTGACAGATTTTTGAGTGTTTTTCTTTTTCATAATCCGTAAGGATTTGTACAATTAGTACATTAGTGTCTAACACTTAATAATTTAAAGAAGACTTATTATAAAATATTGACTTTAATTGTCTGATACTTCTGAAAGAATCTGACAAGTTTTGCCATTATTTATTAAAGTACTTCGGGAGCTAAAGATACAATTTTCATGAATCTTTTATCTCTTAGTTCACGTGCCACTGGGCCAAAAATACGAGTACCACGAGGCTCATTTTGAGCGTTCAATAATACAGCTGCATTTTCTTCAAAGCGAATATATGAACCATCTTTACGGCGTATCTCTTTTTTGGTACGCACTACGACTGCTTTCGAAACTGCCCCTTTCTTGATATTTCCAGAAGGGATTGCAGATTTAACAGAAACGACAATTTTATCTCCTACAGAAGCATAGCGTTTGCCTGTACCGCCTAATACACGAATACATAAAACTTCTTTTGCTCCAGAGTTGTCAGCAACTGATAAACGACTTTCTTGTTGAATCATCGCTCAATAATAATTAGAGAGTGAAACGATGTGCTGCTAAAATTGATTATAAATGAACAATCAAAAAAAGCAACGTTATTTTTAGAATGAAAACTAATAAATTGATAATTGAAAATGAATAATTTACAATTAACTCCTTTATTTGTTCTCGACTTGTTTCTTCAAAACTATTTTACACAAAATAATTTCTCAAAACTCTATTAGAAGGCTTTTTATTAACTAATAATTATCAATTTTAAATTGTTAGTTATCAATTACTTAGCACGTTCTAAGATTTCGACCAAACGCCAACGTTTAAGTTTACTTAATGGTCTTGTTTCCATAATACGAACACGGTCTCCGATGTTAGCAGTATTACCTTCGTCGTGAGCCATAAATGTAGAAGTTTTCTTTACAAACTTTCCGTATAATGGGTGCTTCACTTTACGCTCTACCGAAACAGTAATTGTAGATGTCATTTTATTACTTTTGACAATCCCAATACGTTCTTTACGGCTTTTGCGCTTAGTGTTTACTGTTGGTTGTTGTTCCATAGTCAGAATACTGTTAGAAGTAATTATTCAGTTTTGATATTCAATTTTGAACTAATTACTTAGATTTAGCAATTTTTCTTGCTGTTTGTTCAGTCTTTAGACGAGCTACCATACGTTTTGCATCTCTGATACTTGAAGGATTCTCAATTTGAGAAATAGCGTGGCTAAATTTCAAGCGTTGAAGAGCAGTTTGTTGTTCAGCTATTTTAGTAGCTAAG
Source organism: Flexibacter sp. CG_4_10_14_3_um_filter_32_15 (assembly GCA_002784125.1). Taxonomy (GTDB): domain Bacteria; phylum Bacteroidota; class Bacteroidia; order Cytophagales; family Bernardetiaceae; genus Bernardetia. The sequence goes on along the minus strand of PFKD01000347.1, from coordinate 1,722 downwards.
GCTGCGTCATCTAGTCCTCTGATTTCTTCTTTTGTTTCTTTAATTGTCATAACTTTATGAAGTTTGGGATGAGTTAAGATAGTTTAAATTTACCTTGGTCATTATCTAAATTTATCCTTCGTAATCAATACGAGTTACAAATTTAGTTGTGATTGGTAGTTTTTGAGCTGCAAGGCGCAATGCTTCACTAGCTGTTTCTCTATCTACACCCGAAATTTCAAAAAGTACTGTACCTGGTACGACAGGAGCTACCCAATATTCAGGAGCACCTTTACCCTTACCCATACGAACCTCTGCAGGTTTTTTGGTAATTGGTTTGTCAGGGAAAATGCGAATCCAGACCTGACCTTGACGCTTCATTGCACGAGTAACGGCAATACGAGCAGCTTCAATTTGACGTGAAGTAATCCACGCTGGCTCCAAGGCTTTGATACCGAAATCACCAAAATCCACCAAAAAACCACGTTGAGCAATACCTCTAGTACGACGTACTTCTTTATGACGTTTACGAAACTTGGTGCGCTTAGGCTGTAACATAACTCCTTTTGCGTTTAATGGTCTTTAAAAAGATAAATTTGAAAATGATTTTCTGAGAAATAAATAATTGAATTATGAATTAGCTTATTAAATCTTTTCAAAATATCAACTATGAATTGCGTTTTGGTTAGTCTGTCCTTGAGTCTTCACATTCACTTTAAAAAAAATACAACAAAAAAAGTTTTCTTTTAAAGATTAAATTCGGATTAGGAATTTAGTCTTTTCAAAAAACTTAATATAATGTAGTTCTTTCTACAATGAGTAAAAGAAGGAAGATTAAATTACGCTTTTCAAATCCCTTATAAAATATACTATGATGCGATGTGAAATAGGTTCACACTGTTGGATTCTTTCTCAAAAAATTCTTTAATAAAAAACTTATTTAAAAGTCTTTCTATTAGTATTCTAACAGCTTTTTCATTGTGGAATGAAGAGAAGCTCAAGAAAAGCGATTTTGAAAAAGGACTTGTACGCAAATGAACGACCTATCCTGCAATCAATTTGCAATTCAATTGATAACGAGTTGTTCACGTATAGTATCCTTTAGGGAATGCAAAGGTACAAAGAATTTGCAGACTTCCAAACAGTTAGTATAAAAATTTTCAATTATTTTTAATTATTTTTTTGAGATGGGAACTTTTTTTTGAGATGGGGGAAATGTGGCGTGGGGACATAAAGAAACTAGCATATTTTGCTTAGATTAGATTTAACTAAATACAGCGTTTAAAAAGTTTTGCGATATTTCTACCGTCGTTGAGGCTTCGCCGTCAACGAGGATTATTTCTCAAAAACCTCAACGACAGCGAAGCCTCGTTAACGGTGGAGTATAAAATGTCACTATTTTTATTAAACAATGTACTAAATTTTGCACCTATTTTTTAGAACAGCTAAAAAAAAGAGAAAAAACGCACTATTATAAGTAAATGGACACCTGCCAAAGCAGCGAAGCTAATTTAAAATGGATAATTGACAATTATATAAAACATTGATTATCAAGTTGTTACATTAAAAAATAAGATGCATTAATTTTGTACGATTACTTAATTTAACTATTCAAAGGTATTTTATTAATTATTTGATTTGAAAAATAGCAGTTGTATTTATCTGTATTTCAAATCCTATTAATCCTACTAACCGACAGCTCAGCGAAGCTAATCCTTAACCATAATATTCTACAAAAAAATA
>PFKD01000421.1 GCA_002784125.1 Flexibacter sp. CG_4_10_14_3_um_filter_32_15 | reverse complement strand
AGCAGTATAAAAAGTTTCGTGCGTTTACCCTAAAGAGTTATTATTAGTTTTTTAGAAAAATCAACAATAATTCAACGAAAATTAAAATTTTTATAAAAGAATTTCTCAAATAGCTTTTGAAATAAATAATTTTAGTTTGCGTATTTTTGTAGAATAAAGTATAAAAGAATAAAATTCTATTTTTTATCTCAACTAGCAGCAAATAATTAGAATGAAAAAAGAACTTTCCTTTGTCCTGCCTCCAGAAATTGCCTTTGAAAAAGAAGCCTTTAAAGAATTTATTTATAAAAAATTAGATATTTCTGAAAACACAGAAGACATAACCATCAGACAGACTCGTCGCTCTTTAGATGCTCGTCAGCGAGATTTGAAGGTTAATGTTTGGGCAGAAGTTTTTATTAATGAAAAAGCTACCCCAGCTATTTCTTATAAAAGAGAATATCCAAATGTCAAGAATGCACCTCAAGCAATTATCGTAGGTGCAGGGCCAGCAGGAATGTTTGCTGCTTTAAGATTGGTAGAGTTAGGTATAAAACCAATTTTGATAGAACGAGGAAAAGATGTCAAAAAACGAGTTTCAGATATTGCAGCTATTAGTCGTCGTCATATCGTAAATCCAGATTCGAATTATTGTTTTGGAGAAGGTGGCGCAGGAACATATTCAGATGGAAAACTCTATACAAGAGCAAAAAAAAGAGGCGATTGGCGTAGAGTTTTAGAGATTTTTGTAGCTCATGGAGCAAATGAAGATATTTTAATAGACAATCACCCTCATATCGGAACAAATAAATTGCCTAGAATTGTAGCCGAAATGCGTCAAAGTATTTTAGATGCAGGAGGAGAAGTGTTGTTCGAAACCAAAGTAACTGATTTCATTATCACAAAAGGAAAAGAAGAAGAGCTCAAAGGTGTTGTTTTAGAAAATGGCGAGAAAATAGAAGGAATAGGTGTTATTCTAGCGACAGGGCATTCGGCTAGAGATATTTTTGAGCTTTTGGACAAGAAACAAATTTTGATTGAAGCCAAACCCTTTGCGATTGGAGTGCGTGTGGAACATAAACAAAAATTGATTGATAAGATTCAATACAAACGAGAAAAGAGAGATAAATATTTACCTGCTGCATCGTATTCATTGGTTCAGCAAGTACCTTTTGACAATTTGGAAAAAGGAGTTTTTTCATTTTGTATGTGTCCAGGGGGATTTATTGTTCCTGCTGCAACACTGCAAGGAGAAGTAGTTGTAAATGGAATGTCGCCTTCAAAACGAAATTCAAAATATGCCAATTCTGGAATTGTAGTGGCAATAGATGAGCGAGAATGGAATAAAAAATATGCGAAAAAAGGAGCTTTAGCAGGATTATATTATCAAGAAGAAATCGAAAAAAATGCTTGTCAAGTAGCAGGAAACACACAAGCAGCACCAGCACAACGATTAGCAGATTTTACACAGAAAAAAATATCTTCATCACTTTTAGATACTTCTTACCAGCCGGGGTTAATTTTGGTAGAAATGGGAAAAGTATTACCTTCCGAAATTGTAGAACGTTTACGACTAGGTTTTAAAGCATTTGATAAAAAAATGAAAGGTTTTTTGACTAATGAAGCGCAAATTGTGGGAGTAGAAAGTCGTACTTCTTCGCCTGTTCGTATTCCTAGAGAAAAAGAAACGAATGAACATCCTATTCTGAAACGCTTTTTTCCGTGTGGAGAAGGTGCAGGTTATGCAGGTGGAATTGCTTCGGCTGCTATGGACGGAGAACGCTGTGCTGAGAAACTGGCAGAACTGTATGGAAATTAGGAACTGAAAATTAGGATAGCTAATTTAGAGAATGAAAAAACCGTTTCAAAAATTAAATTTTGAAACGGTTTTTTTATAAAATCAAAATCTTTTTTGATTTAGAATTGCTCTAAACGAGAGAAAAAGAAGTTTCCTTCGATTTGTGCATTTTCATCAGAATCTGAACCGTGAACGGCATTTGCTTCGATAGATGCGCCATATTTTGCACGAACAGTTCCAGCTTCTGCATTTTTTGGGTCAGTTGCACCGATAAGTTTACGAAAATCTTCAACTGCATTTTCTTTTTCTAAAATCGCAGCCAAAATATTTCCAGAAGACATATATTTGCAAAGGTCGCCATAGAAAGGACGCTCTTTGTGTACTTCGTAAAACTGCCCTGCACGCTCTTCAGAAAGACGAGTGATTTTTGCAGCTACCAAACTGAAACCTGCAGCTTCAATCATTGCCAAAATATTGCCTGTGTTGTTTGCGCCAAAAGCGTCAGGCTTAATCATTGTGAAAGTACGGTTAGTTGCCATAATTTTTCTAATTCAATTTTAAGTAAAAAATATTTTTGTGATTTTATTCAAAAGTAGCTGACAGTTTCCAACTCTCAAGAACATCATAAAAGAAAAAATCAATGGCGCAAAAGTACGCTTTTTTATCCAAAAATAAGAACTATTGATAAAAAATAAACTCCAAAATACCAACAAGGAAAATTGATATTTATTTTCCTTCTCCAAACATATTCATAATATCTTCTGAAACTCCCATTGCAGAAAAACCTCCATCGTGATAGAGATTTTGCATGGTTACTTTTTTAGTGAAGTCAGAGAAAAGAGAAATCACAAAGTCAGCACAATCTTGAGCAGAAGCATTTCCTAGAGGTGACATTTTTTCAGCATAGTTGAAGAAAGCATCAAAGCCATCTACTCCTGTTCCTGCTGTTGTAGGCGTTGGAGATTGCGAAACGGTGTTCACTCTTATTTTTTTAGATGTACCCAAACGATAACCATAACTACGAGCAATAGACTCCAAAACAGCTTTTGCATGAGCCATATCGCTATAATCTGGGAAAGTTCTTTGTGCAGCAATATAAGAAAGTGCAACTACCGAAGCCTCTTCATTGAAAATATCCATTTTTTCAGCTACTTGAAGCATTTTATGAAAGGAAAGTCCTGAAATATCAATGGCTTGTAATGTCCAAGCGTGATTCAAATTGCCATAATCTCTTTTCTTACGAACATTTGGACTCATTCCGATGGAATGCAATGCAAAATCAAGTTTTCCTCCCAAATGTTCAGTTGCTTTTTCATATAGGTTTTCCCAGTCTGCTATCGAAGTTGCATCGGCAGGAATAACGATTGTATTGCATTTGTCTGCAAGCTGCTGGATAGTTCCCATTCTAAGAGCAACAGGGGCATTTGTCAAGACGAATTTTGCGCCTTCTGCGTGTGCCGTTTCTGCAATTTTCCAAGCAATAGAATTTTCATCTAAAGCTCCCGAAATAATACCTACTTTTCCTTTGAGTAAATTATACATAAGTTTCTTATTTGTGTTTGCTTCATAATCCTCGTTGACGGTTCAGACCTCAACGACGGTTGAAATATTAAATTAATTTAAACTAGATTTTATCTGGATCATCATTCCATAAACAATCAATGCTTGTGCAGCCACATAAGTCAGCATTACAAAAACAGGCGCATAAGGAATAACTAAGTTTTTGACAAAAATGTCTATTGCAAGTAACGAATCTGAAACCATAAATAAAAATGCACCGAAAAAAACATATTCTGCACTTGCCTTCAACACTTTTCCTGTGCGTTCCATTGCCATAAAAGCCATTGTTACAATAATCAAAACATATAAAGGAACAGCAAAAAGCATCACAGCATCCAGCCATTGATATAAAAAAGTAAGCATCAAAATAGCAGTTCCGATAAATGGAATTGCACGAATGAGTAAACCTTTAGTTTCTCCTAATTCTTTATTTTGTAATGATTTTTTGAAAGTAAGAATATACAAGATATGAGAAATGAGGAAACTCCCCAAACCAAGCATAAAAAATAATGGATTATAAGTTTGAAAAAGCAACAAAACATCGCCCATCCAAGCCAAAGATAAGGCAATCAAAATAAAATTAGTAAGGCTTTTTTTGTATTCTTGTGTTACTTCTCTAGTATTTAGATAAAAATAAATTTCTAAAATAGGAATCAGAAATGGTTTTGAGGCTAATTCTAATACAAAATCATATTTATAATTGGCATATAAATTTAAGACTGTAAAAAAAGCTAATATGTAAAGTAGCCAAGTATGTTTTGATTGAAAATATTTCATAATTAGAGTTGGTTTTGTTTATGCAAAGAAACGAAAAAAATACGTATTCGAATCAAAAAACCTCAATAGCTAAATGAATAGTTATTGAGGTTTTGTTTTTTTCTTCTGAAATATTTTTTTATCTAATCTTGTCTTTTAGAAAGTAATTAAAGTTAATGTTTATACCTATATATTTTGCATTATTTTTACTTTCTACTTGATAAGTTTTTTCATCTACATAATACGTATAATCAGTAACTAACAAAGTTTGAAAGCCTTGTTGATAGACAAAAGAAATATCTAAGCTTGTTCTAGAACTAATTTTTTTACTTACTCCTATTTCTGCATTTATCGCAAATCTTGTCCCTTTATTTTTTGTTTCTTTAGCCTTCAAAAAATATTCTTCTTCGTTACGAATAAAATAATCTGTTCTACTCTCATCTGATTGGTAGTATATATTCGAACCTACACCAAAAAAAGGACGATAACTATTATTTTCGTCTTTCAAAAAATACCTATAAGAAAGAGGAAAGAAAAGAATGTAATTAACTCCTGTACTTGTCCATTTACTGGTAGGGTCAGAAGAGTTTGATTGAAATGAAATTTTATCATCAAAACGATTAAGTCCAATGCCTACTGAAAAACAATGATTTTTTATATAGCTGTTATATGTCAATGCTGCTGCAAAAGAAAACGGTTTTTTTGATTTAAAATTCTCTTCAATTTCTCCTCTAGTTTCATTAAACTGAATTTGTGGAGTTAGTTTTATTCCTATCGAAGTTTGAGAGAAACAAAGGTTACTTATAAAGAAAAAAACTAAAATGGTTATTAGAATTCTCATAGAATTTATTATTAATATATAATTATCTATTCATAACTTCTTATAGAAACGTTATGAAAATAGATAATTAAGGTATGGGTTAAAATAAAATTATTGTTTAACAATACGTCTGGTGTAAGTTTTATTCCCAATAATCATTTTTAAATAATAAATACCATTTTTAACATCTGAAAAATCAGTTTCCAAAACAACTTCTTTTTTGCCCTCTACTTTTTCTTGATATATGTTTCTAATCAAAATACCATCTTCTCTAAATAAAGAAATTGTAACTTCTTCTGTACTTGGAAGCTCAATAGTAGTAAAAAGTTTATTTATAACTGGGTTAGGATAGTAGTTAAATTTAACTTCTATATTAGGAAGAGGAATGTCAAAAGTAGTAATATTAACTCCTTTTTGTTCTTTACTAAGATTGAATTTTTTAGAAATACCATATCCTAAATTACCTGCGTCACTTCCTACATTTATAGATATATCTTCCATATCTACTCCTTTAGGAACATCAATAGTTATAGATTGAAGACTGATTTTCGTATAAACTCTACCATCTTCATCTACTTTGTTTCTAATACCTTTTGCTAATTCGTTATAAGAGAATAAACGTTTGTTAGTTAGAAGAATTTTTGACTCCCAAATCAAATTTTCATAATATTTAGCATCCGTTAAGTATTCTTCTGTTTCGTCCTTTTCAGTATCAGAAGTTATTGATAACACTAAGGCAGAGAAATCATTAGTTACATCCAAACTATGCAGGTTTAGTTCTCCCTCAATATTAAAGATAGTTATCTGTCTTTTTTCATCATCAAAAATAACCTCTCCAATACTTAACTCAGAATTACGAACTCTTTCAAAATTTCCTTTGTATTGAAAGATAGGAGCTAAACTAAGATTGGGAAGCTGTGCCATTTGGTCAAAACCTGCACACCAATCTTCATGAGGCGCATTTGCTGATGATGTTTGCAAACTTTGGTTAGAAATAGCGTTTGCAGTATTAACTATAAGAACTCCATTAGCATCAGGTTCGGCACGACTGCAAAACGATACAGCTCCTGTTGCGCCATCACAAGTTTTTGCATATCTTTTACAATCTGCTACCCAAGCACCACATTGTTTTACTTTCGCCATAGTTTTATATTTTGCTCTCCAAGAACGACATGTTCTTCTTTTTTTTGCCCAAGAATCAGCGAAAGCATTTTCTGGGAGGACTAGTAAGAAGCAAAAAACTAAGGCAAGAGTTAATTTCAAAAATTTCATAATAACAAGATTTAGTAAATTAGTTTATGTTATAATAATTAAAAATATCTTGCAAGACTTACAATGTTATATTGTGATGCAAATATAAGTATAAAGAGGGGGGGGGGCAAGTTTTTATCTAAAAAAAATGCACTTTTTTTATTATATTTAGCTAATCGCTTAATAATCAAATAGATAAATGTTCTTAATTTTTCTACTATTGCTGTCTATTTTTTGAAAATTGAATTAAACTCACAAAAAAAAGTCTATTCGAACAAAAAAACTCAATACCTAAATGAATAGATATTGAGTCTTTAGTTATTGAAAAAAACTTGATTAATTGCTAATTGAAGGAAAATTTATCTTAGCTATCAATTTTTGAAGTTGTTTTCTTACAAAATCAAATACAAAATAAATAGAATACACCACCACAAAGGCAAGATAAGCTCCAAAAACAATATCAGAAAAATAATGAAGTGTAGTGATTACTCTACTGATAGCCACAGCACACGCATAAAATAACAAAATTGGACGCAAAGAAGGATACAATAAACCTATGGAAAGAGCCATACAAAATGCGTTACTTGTATGTCCAGAAGGGAAACTCTCACAATACTGACAATCTCCAAAAAAGGTATAAATATCTTCATCTATGATTGAAAAGGGACGACTTCTTGCAAAAAAATGTTTTAATACAGATGTCAAAATCTGACAAACCATATCAGTTATGAGTAAAAAGGAGAAATTAAAAATATACTTTTTTTTGAATAGAATCAAAGAGGGTGTATAACAAATTGTCGTTTTTTGTAGGGAAAAGGCAAGCCTTTTCCTAGTCAGTCTTTGATATTTCAACCAAA
>PFKD01000380.1 GCA_002784125.1 Flexibacter sp. CG_4_10_14_3_um_filter_32_15 | reverse complement strand
AGCATGTTTTAGAGGGTTAGTATATTCTAAAATAGCTAAATCCACAGGATTTTGATTAAAAAATAGTAAAGTCAAACTTAGAAATAAATCGCTCTATTATTTGTAAGTATTTGTTAAATAAATGAGTACTTTTAAAAGGCTTTTCGATGTTTTCGAAAAGCCTTTTCTTATATTTGTATATATTAGACTTTCTAAATAATTTTTAATGAACCACTTAAAACAATTAGGTAAAGTTTTTGTCTATACATGAATAGTTAGAGTAATTATTAATTACTCAGAATCTGCTTTTTACACGAAATTAATCAGTATTAAATAGTAAAATTATACAAAAAAACAAATTTCACTTTATATGACAACCTGTAAACAACCATCCAGAAAACTATCAAAACACTGCTTATTTTTAGCACTTTTGTTTAGCTCATTTTTTATGTCAGCTAGTTTAGTGCAAGCACAAGACGAAGCAGATACAGATACTACGAATGTAAATGATCCACATACTTTACCAAAATCTAACAAAGGTGAAGGATTAGATGAGTATGTAGTTGCTGAGCAGTTGCGTATGACTCAAAAATTTCCACAAGCTATTCCGTTTTATGATAAAGCTATCGCTAAAGAGCCTGAAAATTTAGAATATCTTTATAATAAATGTATGTGTTATTATGAAGGACGTAATTATCCTTTAGCCGAAACTTGTTTTCAATCTGTTTTGGAGAAGAAAGCAAATTATATCCCTGCTTATGATATGCTTGCAAATACTTACAAACAGAAAAAAGAATATGGAAATGCTGTCAAGATGTATGAAAAAGTGATTGCTATTGCCGAAGATGACGGAGAAAAATTTGCTTATCAATTTCGTACTATTGACCTTCTTTTTCGTACAGGAAGTATAGAAGAAGCTGGTAAATATATAAAAAGTGCAAATGAATTATTTCCAGGAATGCCTGATTTGTTTTACTTACAAGCTCGCTATGAAAATACAGTAGGTAACCATAAAAAAGCCTTAGAGCTTATGCAAGAACTTATGGAAGTTACAGGAGCAGAAACAGGAATTGGGTATGATAAAGATTTTTATGAATTAGGTTATACACATTTTCAATTAGGAAATTATGCAGAGGCAGAAAGAGCTTTTAGTAAAATTACGAAAGGAAGTCAGTTTTCTGCTCGTGCCAAACAATATAGCCCAGAGTTTTTGATGAAAGTAGCCGACGGATATTCAAAAGTGTATGAATTTAATGATGCAAGACAAATTTTGGAAAAAGTAGTGGTAATGAAAACTCCTTTTCCAGATGCAGAAGAATTAAAAACCTATATAGATAATAAAGCTGATAAAGATACACTTATACAAAAACTTAATTTTCGTTTAGAAATGGACGAAAAAGCACGTACAGGCAAACTAGAGGGTGACCAAGATCCAAAAAAGTTTATGCTTAGTATGCCTCAAAAATTAGAAATTTATGGAAAGCTCACCAAAACATATTTAGAAATTGCTAACTATGATGATGCTTTAGAGTTTTCTCGTCAGTACGCTGCTGTGAATCCTAAAAATCCATTAATTTTATTTTATCAAGCATTAGCTTTACAAAAAGTAGGTGATGAAGTAGAAGCCGAATCATTACTCTTAGCCATTAGTAGTACACCTCAAATTAATAGAAATGCTCGTGCTATGGCTGCGTTTGCGTTGGGTATTTTTCAACATAGAGGAAAACAATACGCTCTTGCAGTAAAAAATCTTAAAAAAGCTGCTATTTTGAGTCCTGCTTTTTCTCCAGCTTCTAAACATGAAATTGCTAGTATTTCGGTAGAAGACCCAAATACGGCAGCCGAAGAAGAAGGAAGCGAAACAGAAAAGGAAGTAATTGAAGACTAAAAAAACTATCCACTCATTACAGATTAAAATAAGAATTAAATAAATTAAACTGAAGTAGTAAAAAAGGTTGATTTCTAAAATAAAATAGAAATCAACTTTTTTTTATGAAATAGCTGTTTTAAAATCTCTATTTTAAAATCTCTATTCTTCCTCGTCATTATTCTGACGTTTCAATTTATCAAAAGCATTTTCTCTTCCTTCTTTTTTTTTGGCTCTGCTTTCTCTACTTTCTTTGATAATGGCTTCTCTACGCTCTTCTGACTTTTGTGCTATTTGGTCTTCTAAAGATTCATACGCTGTAATAATATGACGAACCAGTTTATGACGAACCACATCTTTTCCAGAAAGCTCTACGATTGCAATTCCTTCAATATCTCTAAGGATTTTGACAGTTTGAGCAAGTCCAGAAGAAACATTTCTTGGCAAATCTACCTGTGTCATATCGCCTGTAATTATCATCTTCGAATCCAAACCCAAACGAGTAAGAAACATTTTAAGCTGCATCGTTGTCGTATTTTGAGCCTCATCTAAAAGTACAAAGGCATTTGAAAGTGTACGCCCACGCATATAGGCAATCGGTGCAATTTCAATAACATTGGTATCTTGATAAAACTTGAGCTTTTCAGGTGCAATCATATCAGCCAAAGCATCATAAATAGGGCGCAAATAAGGGTCAATCTTTTCCTTCATATCACCTGGTAAAAAGCCTAAACTTTCTCCAGCTTCCACAGCAGGACGAGTAATAATTATTTTTTTGACCTGTTTGTTTTTCAAAGCACGAACAGCCAAAGCCACAGCAACATACGTTTTTCCTGTTCCTGCTGGGCCCAGTGCAAAAACAACATCATTATTAGATGCAGCTTCTACGAGTTCTCTTTGATTAGGAGTTTTGGCTCTAATAGGTGTCCCTTGTATGCCATAGACCAAATTTTCGTCTTTTTGGCGTGCTTGTGAAATCATATCAGCATCTTGCTCAATATAACTACGCACATCTTCGACTGAAACTAAACCATAACGATTATAATGCTCCAAAAGAAGGTTTATAATTTCATTAATGTGTAAAAGTTCGGGGCGATTACCTTGTATGCGAAGTTCGTTTCCACGAGCCACTATCTTGCTATTGGGAAAAGAGAGTGAAATTTCTTTGATATTCCTGTTTTCTACGCCCAAAAAATCAACTAAGGAAATATCTTTTAAAGGTATTATTTTTTCTACCAAATTAAAATAAAGTTAGAAGTTAGAATTATGAATTCAGAATTAATAACATAAAATTATAAATTAGCATTCTGAATAAATTGACATTGTAATGAACTTAGAACTCAAATATAAGGTATTTAGTTCTAAATTCTACACTCTAAAATTATTATTCATCATAAACTCCTACGGTCATTGGAGTGGTTTCTATAACATTGCTTACATTGAGGTTTCTGTCAGCAATACTTATCTTATATCTCAAAATATCGCCTTTTTGTACAGGCGAAAAACTAGTAGAAAATAAGGTAAGGGAATATCTAAGATCGCCTTCCAAGGCTGTTTCTTTATCTAAAGTATTCAAAACTGGAAAACGAGAGTTGAGGTTAAAATTTTCAGAAGCAAAAATTATAGGTTCAAATTCTCCATTTTCATTAAGACGTTCTACATCAGCAAAAAAATTATGTCTGAAACGATTGACTGTTCCATCTGGATTTCTATCAGAAAAAGGAGGTAATGTATCACTTGAAGTCAGCCCTAAATCGCCATCGCCATCTTGAAAAAATAGAGTAATTATTACAGAATCTGTATTTGCTCTTGCTTGACTTTGTAGATTTTCTAAACTTACAAAACTTATTTGAGGTGTATTTGGATAATCAGGCTCTGCAAAACAACCTGTTAGACAAAAAAAGCCTATAAATAAGACGGCATTAAGAATTAGCTTCGCTAAACTAAAGGTTGAGAATTGAGAATTGAAAAGTAATTTGTTCATATAATAATTGTCTATTTTTTAGCTAAAAAAATGATTCTTTCGTAATCTAATAGATAATACTATACTATATAGACGACGAAAGAATCAAAACTGACGTTGCATTAAAAATGTTAGATTAATTTTTAATCTATTATCTGTAAAAATTATGCTTTTACCGAATCATCATCAGCTTTTTTATCTAATATTTCTTTAAAGAATTTATAGGTTTTCTTCAATCCTTCAGCACGGTCGATTTTGGGAGTCCAACCTAAAATAGTTTTTGCCTTTGTAATATCTGGACAACGTTGTTTTGGGTCATCTACTGGAAGGTCTTGATAAACAACTTTTTGAGAAGTTCCTGTCAGTTTGATAATTTCCTCTGCAAAATCAGACATAGAAATTTCACTTGGATTTCCAATATTCATCGGCAAATGATAATCACTCAAAAGAAGCTGGTAAATTCCTTCTACCAAATCATCTACATAACAAAAAGAACGAGTTTGAGAGCCATCACCAAAAATCGTTAAATCTTCCCCTTCAATGGCTTGACGCATGAAAGTAGGCAAAACACGTCCGTCATCCAATCGCATACGAGGACCATACGTGTTGAAGATACGAATCATACGAGTTTCTACTGCATGTGCATTGTGATATGCCATTGTGATAGATTCCAAAAAGCGTTTTGATTCATCATAAACTCCACGAGGACCAATAGAATTTACATTTCCCCAATATTCTTCTGTTTGAGGGTGTACTTTGGGGTCGCCATAAATTTCAGAAGTAGAGGCTACCAAAATTCTAGCTTTTTTTGCTTTTGCAAGACCTAATAAATTATGTGTTCCTAATGCACCAACCTTCAAAGTCTGGATAGGCATTTTGAGATAGTCAATCGGAGAAGCTGGAGAAGCAAAATGAAGAATATAATCCAAATCATCAGGAACATGAACAAAAGTAGTGATGTCGTGATGATAAAATTTGAAATTAGGAAGTTCAAAAAGATGTTCGATATTTTTGATATTTCCTGTCAAAAGGTTATCCATTCCGATAACATAATAACCCTCTGCAATAAAACGGTCGCAAAGATGTGAACCCAAGAAACCTGCTGCACCTGCAATAAGTATTTTTTTCATTCGTAAAATTAAAGTCTATTTTTTCTAAAAAATGAGTATGGACAAATTTAAGAAAAATCTAGGGAAGTATTTGGTAGAGAAAGATTATTATTAGGAACAATTACGACCTGCAAAAGTAGCGAAGCTAATTAAAAAATATGAATTTCGAATTTAAACTACTGAATATCATATAATTAACTATATTAAAAATAGCAATTTTTTTAATTCTTATTCCTTTGCAATAAAAAATCCATTAGAAAATATATTTTCTAATGGATTTTTGTATAAATAAATTTCTTTTACAATAAATCTAATTATTGACAATGAGAAACTACTATATTGCTTCTTCTTCTTCAGTTTCCTCTTCTCCAGCAGCTGTACCACCAGTACGAAGTGTACGAGGAATAGTAACAGTTGCGATAGAAACCAAAGGACTATTCATAATTTCATACGGACGTTCTCCGATTTCAGAAAGTTTGATAGATTTTCCTAAGTCTAATTTAGCAACATCTACTTCGATAGTATCAGGAAGATTAGCTGGTAATGCTTTTACTTTAAGTTTACGCATTTTCAAAACCATACGACCACCTTTTTGCTCACCCACAGAACGACCTATCAATTTTACAGGAACGTCAATTTTTACAGGTTTGTCTTCTTTCATAGCAAGAAAATCAACGTGCATAACGACATCACTTACTGGGTGCGTTTGGTAATCTTGAACGATAGCATTAAAAATATTACCTTCGATATTCAATACTACTGTATGTACTTTTGATGTATAAATCAAATCACGGAATAAGATATTTGGCACATAAAAGTGTTTGTTATCTTCTCCTGTTCCGTACAATACACAAGGAACATAGCCTTCTAAACGCAATAAATGAGCAGCTTTTGCACCCATTTGATTTTCTTTTCGGTAATAACCGACGATTTCTAAAGATTTCATTTTTTGTATTAATTAAATTGCCTAAAGACGATTGCCGACCGTCCCATAAAAATAAAGATGCAAAATTGCGCTTTTTTTATCAGATAAACAATTTTATTAGAAAATAATTTTTTTAAAGGAGTAATACAGAACAGTTATGAACAGAAAGAGGCTTATAACAAATTCTTCCAAGTTCCTTTCATAAAATTATATTTTAGCGTACTTGGCAAAGCCTTCCAAAAAAAGCGATTTATTTCCACGGCAAAAGAAGGTTGCATATAACAATTAATGGTGCAGCCTTCACATTCAGGCAGTTTTCCTTCCTCTGATATAAGTTTTTTTATTTTGTCAGAATGATATAATTCATACAAATTATCATTGATTTCAAACTCTTCTTTTCCCAAATGATAACAAGGCAAAACAAGTTTGTTTTCTGGCGAAATAACGAGCGTCGAACTAGCAGCCTTACAAATTGGTTTCTCAATATGATTTCCACCTTCCAAACGCAAATCTATAAAAGCCTCATTCAAATAGACTAGTTTTTTCTTAGAGAATTTTAATAATTTTTCTAAATAATTTCTATTCAAATTTCCTAATGTGTCCACGGAATTATACTCAAAAACAGGATTAAGAATCAAAACTAATTTATTTTTCAAAGTGATAGTTTCATAGATTTTTTTTATTTCATCAAAATTTCCCTCAAAGACAGTACACAAAATATCAGGTCGCTCGCCCAAACTTTTAGCAATTTCTATCGATTCCATTATTTTATCAAAACACTTTACGCCACGCATTTTGTCGTGCGTTTCGGCATCTGCTGCATCTAATGAAAAATGCAACATGTCTATTTTTCCTTTTAATTTTTCGGCTAATTTCGGATAACGGATTCCGTTTGTGGTAACTGTCGTTATAAATTTCTTTTTCTTAGCAATCTCTAAAAAAGTGTCTAATTGAGGATGTAAAAGGGGTTCTCCTCCTGTGAAATCAATAACCTTTACACCTAATTTTTTCAAGTCTGAAAGATTTTTTTCTACATTTTCTACCTTTACAAAAGGCGATGGTTTTTCCCAAATATCACAAAAACTACACGTTGCATTGCAGCGATAGGTTAAGTAATAATTGCATAAAATAGGGTGGGGGATAAGTCTCAAAAGTGGCGAGGGATTAGGAGCTAGGGATTGGAGAATTTCAAATACTTAGTTTGACTTTACTATTTTTTAATCAAAATCTTGTGGATTTAGCTATTT